>NZ_AP014648.1:3305000-3424964 GCF_000828475.1 Methyloceanibacter caenitepidi | reverse complement strand
ACTTCGAACCCATCGCCGCCGAGCTCGGACTGTAGCGCGTTCAACTGGGGCATCTCCTCCCGGCAAGGCACGCACCACGTCGCCCAGACGTTCAGGAGCACCGAACGCGCTACAGTCCGAGCTCGGCGGCGATGGGTTCGAAGTGGTCGCCCTCAATATCGATAAAGGCGGCCCGGAAAAGGCGGAGACGTTCCTGGAGGAGACAGGCGCGACCGACCTCAAGGCTTATTACGATCCGAGTGGCAAGCTCTTTACGACGCTCAAGGCGGTGGGCATGCCGACGACCTTGCTGATCGACCCGGAAGGGAAGGAGATGGGGCGGCTCGTCGGCCCCGCCAATTGGGCGTCGCCCGAAGCCAAGGCCTTGATCCAGGCGGCGATCGATGCCGCGCAAAGCGGCTCTCAGTGACACAGGTTCATCCCGGCGAGGTGGTTCGCTACTGGTTCGAGACGCTCTCGCCGGATGACTGGTACGGGGCGCCGCCAGAGGTCGATGCGGAAATCGCGCGCCGGTTCGGCCCGCTCTACGAGAGCCTGCGTCACGCGGTGCCCGACGCTTGGCTGCAGACGCCCCAAGGCAGGCTCGCCGCGGTCCTCGTGCTGGATCAGTTTCCCCGCAACATCCATCGCGGCACGCCGCAGGCGTTTGCGACGGACGACGAGGCCTTGGCGCTCTCGAAGGACGCCATCGCGGCCGGTGCGGATATGGAACTGCCGCCGGAGCAGCGCGCCTTTCTCTATATGCCGTTCCAGCACGCGGAGAACCTGGAGGACCAGCGCCGGTCCCTCGAGTTGTTCAAAGCTTTGGGCAATCCGAACAATCTGGACTTCGCCGTCCGGCACTATGAGATCATCGCGCGGTTCGGCCGGTTCCCGCACCGGAACGACGTGCTCGGCCGGGCGTCCACGCCGGAGGAACGCGCGTTCCTCAATGAACCCGGCTCTTCCTTCTAGGGCGCCGTTAGCGCACGGGCGAAAGCGCGTCGTCCTCGAGCCGATAGGTGTAGTTGCAGGTCTCTTCCTTTGGCCGGTTGCAGGGCAGGCCATAAGTGGTGACGTGCATCAGACGCTCTTTGCCGCTCGTGGAGAATTTGTAGCTCTTCACGAAATCCTCGAAGACCTTGTCCCAGTCGTCGCCGCTTGAATAGTAGAGCTGCAACAGGCAGCCGTTTTCGCTGCAGGCCGGGTTGCTTCCCTTCTTGCAGACGAGCTTGCTGTAGTCGGCGATCCAGTCGGGGCGGCCGTCGCCGTTGAGGTCGTCACTCTGCAAGACATTGGCGACGTCGGGCGTGCCGTCTTCCTTGCGGCACCGATCCGCGGCCTCCGCGACGGTCTCGGCCATCTCATCGGGGAACTCCGCCATAAGCTCCGCCGCAGCATTTGGCGCAAGCGGGCCCGATAAGCAGGCCAGAGCTGCGACTGTCGAAAGGATAAGCCTGAGCGTCACGGCGGGAGCGTCAGTTCAAGGGTGGCAGCGGTGTCGGTACGTCAGCCAGTCGCGTGATCGGTGTTTGCGACGGGGACAAGTCCGGCACGAGTTCTGGCCGAATGGCCCCGTAATTCGGACCACAAATGATCTTTCCGAGATGTACGGGACGGTCGTCCCGGTCGGCTGGTAGGGGCAGGCCGTTCAAGCTGGTTCCGAACAACGATTTCCAGAAATAGCGTTTGAAGCCGTTCTCGAGGAGCTGGGCGGCGCGTTCGTTGCGGATGCGGGTCGATTTTTCGCCGAGGACAACGGCCACCAGCTTGCGGCCGTCGCGCGTCGCACTGACCACGATGTTGAAGCCGGAGTGGCAGATGAAGCCCGTCTTCATGCCGTCGGCACCGTTGAAGGTGCGCAATAGGCCGTTATGGGTCCGGAGCTCCCGCTTCGCGACGCTGACCGATTTCATCGAGAAGATGTCGGCGTATTCCGGGAACTCGATGATGAGCGCGCGCGCAAGGCGGCCCAAATCGCGCGCGGTCGTATATTGCTGCTCGTTGGGGAGACCGTGCGGATTCGCAAATTGGGTGCTGGTCATCCCGAGCCGTTTTGCCGCCTCGTTCATGCGTTCGATAAAGGCTTCCTCGGACCCGCCGACGGTCTCCGCCACCATGACGGCGACGTCGTTGGCGGACTTGACGATGATGACGCGGATTGCGGTTTCGAGCGGGATCGACGAGCCGACGGGCAGTCCTAGTTTCGTGGGCGGCTGGGCCAGGGCATTCTTGGTGACGATGGCCGGTGTGTCGGGTTTGACTTCGCCGTTGCGCAGCGCGTGGAAGGCGACATAGGCGGTCATCATCTTGGTGAGCGAAGCCGGGAACCAGAGCGTGTCGGGGTCCTCGGCGTAGAAGACGGTGCCGTTATAGGGCTCGAAGACGAGGGCGGGGCTGGCTATGGCGGCGCTTGGACCGAAAAGCGCGGCAACGGCGACAAGGCAAAAAAAGGCACGCCTCAGCATGAAAATCTATCCCCTTCGGTCCCTGCGCCGCGCATGCGTCCGGATCGCGGCGGCATGGCCGAGACTGCACGGAAACGTGTCTCCGGCTCAATCCCGCAGCGAGGGTCGGCCGCCTTGTTTCACACGCAAATTCGACTGTTCCGTGACAGGCACCACCCAGTTGGCCGCAAGACGGCTGCTGCCACGCTACCCGCCGCAACACTAGCGTCCTTGCGCGGTTTCGCAAGCGGCGGCCGTCGACGTTCGGGCCCTTTTCCGCCGCATGAGGCTAGCCGGTGCGGTGGTCGAGGATCCAATCGGCTGCGGCCGGGAGGTCCTCCGCCACCGCCGTCGGAGGCGGCTCGAAACGGCGCTCGTCCCCATCGCGGTACTTGCCGGTGCGCACGAGGATGGCCTGAGCCAAGCCGGACTTGAGTGCGCCGGCGACATCGCTTTCGGCGTCGTCGCCCACCATCACGGCGTCTTTCGGCGCACAGCCCATGCTGGCAAGCGCGGCTTCGAAGAAGTCGGGCGATGGCTTCCCGAGCACGATGGCGTCCTTGCCGCTCGAGTATTCGAGGGCGGTTACGAAGGCGCCTGCATCCAGGCTGAGCTCACCGTCCTCGTCCATGAAGGTGCGGTTCTTGGCGAGCGCGAGAAACGCGGCGCCGTCGACGAGCTCGCGGAAGGCACGGTTCATATTCTCGAAGGAGAACGCGCGGCCCGCATCCCCGACGACGACCGCGCGGGCGGGGGCGTTGGGAACGTCCGCAAACTCTTCCTCCAGGTTCGGATGAACCAAGAGGAACGGCGCGGCGTCGTGTTCGGCGAGCCAGGCCCGCGCGGCCTGGCCGGGCGTGAAGAGTTCATCGCCGCTGATTTCAAGGCCCATTCCCGTCAGGCGGCTGACCAGTTCCTTCTTGGTCTTGGTCGTCGTGTTGGTGACGAAGCGGATCGGCAGCCCGGCCTCGTGCAGCCGATGTACGGCCTCGACCGCGCCGGGGAGAACATGGTCTCCCTCGTAGACCACGCCCGCCAAATCGAGAAGGACACCACGGATCATGTCCACAGCCTGGCGTACATCGCGTGTCCGGATCAAGCGCCGCAGCGTCGCGGGCCTGGTGCACGTGGTCTGCGCAAGGGCCGGCCCCTATCCCGATCGGATCGATCGACCTAGTCTTGTGGTTCGATCCGCAAGTCATATGAGCGACCAGATACCGCGCATGAGCGTCCTTTTCGAAGAACTCGATTATTGCCCGACCCCGATCGGGGTCGTGAGCCTGCGCCGCCGCCGGGATCTCAAGCTCGGCGTGGACGTGTTCGAGATCAAACTCGGCGACGAGTCCTTGATGACGAGCCTGTTCACAGCGTCCGAGATCGCCTTGGCGCGGCTCGGGCTCGCCGTGCTGAGCGATGTGGCGGCGCCCGATGTCGTGGTCGGCGGGCTTGGACTCGGCTATACGGCCAAGGCTGTTTTGGAGTTCGCGCCGGACGTCTCGCTGATCGTCGTGGAAGCACTGGCGCCCGTGATCGAGTGGCACGAGAGGGGATTGCTGCCGCTCGGTACGGCGCTTGCGGACGATCCGCACTGCCGCTTGGTCCAGGGCGACTTCTTCGCGATGGGCGCCTCGGAAGATGGGTTCAATCCGGAAAGCCCGGGGCGAACGTTCGACGCGATCCTTGTCGATATCGATCATTCGCCGGCGGCCTTGCTGGATGAGCGCAGCGAGTCCTTCTATCGGCCGGAGGGCTTGCGCAAGCTCGCGCGGCACCTTCGGCCCGGCGGCGTGTTCGGCTTGTGGTCGGACGCGCTGCCCGACGACGCCTTCCTCGAGCGATTGGGCAGCGTCTTTGCAGAGGCGCGCGCCGAACCGGTCACGTTTCACAATCCGCTGCAGGACCGGCCGTTCACCCAGACGGTCTATCTCGCGCGTACCGAACCGGGAGCGGCATCATGAGTGCAGCGGAAACGAACTTGCGCGCGCTGCGGGCGCAATTGGTGGAACGGCTGCGCGACTTACGTGACAGGAGCCAGACGACGGCCGACAATCGCCGCCCCGTCGAACTCGATCAGACGTCCGTGGGGCGGGTGTCGCGCATGGATGCGATGCAGGGCCAGGCCATGGCCGTGGCGACGGAACAGCGCCGTCACGACGAGGCGCGGCGCATCGAGGCCGCAATCAAGCGCATCGAAGTGGGCGAGTACGGTTACTGCACCGCCTGCGGCGAGGAGATTGCTGAGAAGCGCTTGGCGGCAGACCCGACCGTCGCCACGTGCATCAAGTGCGCGGGTGGCTAACCGATAATGTTCAAGTCTTGCTCTCCGCGAAGTCCTTCAGACGCGCCAGCGCATCGTCCCATTGGCGCGAGACGCTATCGAGATAGCTGCGCACGTCATCAAGCGGTTGTGGCTCCAGCGAGTAACGACTTTCGCGTCCGACACGGGTGGCGCGCACCACACCGGCGTTCTCGAGAACATGGAGATGCTTGGTTACCGCCTGCCGCGTGAGGTCAATGCCCTCGGAAAGCCGCGAGATCGATTGCGGTTCGCCGTTGGCGAGCTTGGCCAGCATTGCCAGCCGGGTCTCATCGCCAAGCGCAGCGAAGATCGAGGCATGAACCTTCGCGTCACGTGGCCGGTTGCGATGCCGCTTCGACATGGTTCTTGATGTTTCCCAGCTGGGCCGCCCAGCCTCCTTCGTTCATACGGAAGGCCTCGTCGCGGCGATGCGCCGGGATCTTGTCGAAACCCGACTCGACAACGCGAACATGCGTGCCCGCTGCCGTCTCCGTGAGCGTGAATTCGACGAGTGTCGGTTCTTCTTGCGAATAGTCCCGATCAAGCTCGACCGCGTAGGGATGCCAGGTGAAGGAGAAATAACGCTCGGGCTCGATCTTCCGCACGACGGCTTGAAAAGTTACGTGCTCGAAGCCGGTTATGGTGAGGCTGCCGCGCGTTGTCTCGCCGGGCACGAACGGCTCTTCGAGGTTCACGCCGAACCAAGCGCCGAATTGCTTGTAGTCGGTCAGCGCCTTCCACACACGGGAGAGGGGCGCTTCAATTTCGATTTCCTTTTCGATGCGATCGGATGACATATGCAACCTCCTGGTTGCCTATACATATAGGTCAACGCCGCCGGACACGCAACTAAATAGTTGCTTATTTCCTAGTCGTTCGTGATCAGCACCAGCCGCAGATCGTTGACGTTGGTCATGGTCGGGCCGGTCTCGAGCAGATCGCCGATCCCCTTGAAGAACGTGTACGGATCGTTGTTCGCCAGCATGGCCTTGGCGCTGATGCCCGCGGCTTCTGCGCGCTTCAGCGTGTCGGGATAGATCAGCGCACCGGCATTGTCTTCCGATCCGTCCACGCCATCTGTGTCGCCCGCGAGCGCATAGATGTTCGGCATGCCGTCGAGCGCGATAGCCATGGACAGCAGAAACTCCGTATTCGGACCGCCTTTGCCGTTGCCCGTGAGGGTGACCGTGGTTTCGCCGCCCGAGATGAGCACGCATGGCGGCTCGACAGGTTGACCGCGCATGGCGCATTGGCGCGCGATGCCTGCGTGAACCAGCGCCACGTCGCGGGACTCGCCCTCGATGCTGTCGCCGAGGATCACCGGCGTCACGCCGGCGTCCCGCGCGACCGCGGCCGCGGCTTCGAGCGAGGCCTGAGGCGTGGCGATCATGATGTTCTCGACCCGGTCGAAACATTTGTCGCCGGGCTTGGGTGTCTCGTCGATGGTCTCAAGCACCTGCCGCACATTGGCCGGCAGGTCGATGCCGTATTTCTCGACGATGGCGATTGCGTCCGCATTGGTGGACGGGTCGGGCACAGTGGGGCCCGATGCGATAATCGACGCATCGTCTCCCGGCACGTCGGAGATCATCAGGGCCACGACTTGCGCCGGGTATGCGGCACGCGCAAGCCGTCCGCCCTTGATGGCCGACAGATGCTTCCGCACCGTGTTCATTTCGGAGATGGTCGCGCCGCTCGCGAGCAAGGCCTTGTTCACGGCCTGCTTGTCTTCAAGTGAAATTCCGTCCGCGGGCGCCGCCAACAGCGCGGAGCCGCCGCCGGAGATGAGCGCGAGCACGAGGTCGTCCTCGGTCAGACCTTGCACGGCCTTGAAGATGCGCTGCGCGGCTTCGCGGCCCGCGGCATCCGGTACGGGGTGCGCGGCCTCTACGACCTCGAGCCGTTCCGTGGGCAGCCTATAGCCGTAACGGGTGACGACGACGCCATCGAGTGGGCCATCCCATGCGTCTTCCAGCGCCTTCGCCATGGCGCCGGATGCCTTGCCCGCGCCGATGATGACGGTGCGGCCTTTGGGACGTTCGGGCAGGTGGGGCGGTACGCAAAGCGAGGGAAGGGCGGCATCCACACCGGCCTTGAACATGGCCTTCAACAACTCTTCTGGGGACATCTGGTCCGCTCCGCTCCCTATTGCTTGTTGTTGGCGATGAAACTGCACAGACGATTGCCAGAAGGCAAGCGAATGAATACGGTGCGCGTCCGTTTCGCGAAAATTCGCGTGTTCCAAAAGACAAGTGAGGCTGGGAGTAGACGTTATGTCCGAGGGCTCGAGCGAACAACACAAGAAGCCGAAATCCGATATCGAGATCAGCCAGGCGGCGACGATGCAGCCGATTCTGGACGTGGCCAAGGACAAGCTCGGTATCGATGCGAAGGACCTCATTCCCTACGGGCACTACAAGGCGAAGGTCTCCCTCGACTATATCGACAGTCTCAAGGACAAGCCGGACGGCAAGCTGATCCTGGTCACCGCGATCACGCCGACGCCCGCGGGCGAAGGCAAGACGACGACCACGGTCGGGCTCGGCGACGCGCTCAATCTGATCGGCAAGAAGACGATCATGTGCCTGCGCGAACCGAGCCTGGGGCCATGCTTCGGCATGAAGGGCGGCGCGGCCGGCGGCGGCTACGCACAGGTCGTGCCGATGGAGGACATCAACCTCCATTTCACCGGCGACTTCCACGCGATCGGCGCCGCCAACAATCTGCTCGCGGCGATGATCGACAATCACATCTATTGGGGCAACAAGCTCGACATTGACGCGCGCCGCGTCACATGGCGCCGCGGTATCGATATGAACGACCGCGCGCTGCGTTCCATTGTGACGTCGCTGGGCGGCGTGACGAACGGTTTCCCGCGCGAGGCCGGCTTCGACATCGTCGTCGCCTCCGAGGTCATGGCTATCTTTTGCTTGGCGAAGGACCGTGCGGACCTGCAGCGGCGCTTGGGACAGATTCAGATCGGTCAGACGCGCGACAAGGCGGCCGTGACGGCCGACCAGATCTCGGCGGCGGGCGCCATGGCGGCGCTGCTGAAGGACGCGTTGGCGCCGAACATGGTGCAGACGCTCGAGAACAACCCGGCCTTCATCCATGGCGGTCCGTTCGCGAACATCGCTCATGGCTGCAACTCCGTGATCGCCACCAAGGCCGCGCTGAAGCTCGCCGATTACGTGGTGACCGAGGCCGGCTTCGGCGCGGATCTCGGCGCGGAGAAGTTCTTCGACATCAAGTGCCGCAAGGCGGGCCTCAAGCCCGATTGCGTGGTGATCGTGGCGACCATCCGCGCGCTCAAGATGCATGGCGGCGTCGCCAAGGACGATCTCAAGAAGGAGAATCTTGAGGCGCTGGAGAAGGGCTTCGCCAATCTCGAGAAGCACATCGAGAACGTCCGCAAGTTCCAAGTTCCGGTGGTGGTTGCCGTCAACCGCTTCTCGCTCGATACGGACGATGAGATTGCGCTGCTGCAGCGGCTCTGCTCGACGGCCAGCGCCGAATGCGTGATGTCCGACCACTGGGCCCTTGGCGGGGCAGGGGCCAAGGAGCTCGCGGAAACCGTGGTTAAGACCATCGACACCAAGCCGTCGGACTTCCAGCCGCTCTATCCGGACGACATGCCGCTCTGGGACAAGGTGCGGACGGTGGCGCAGGAGATCTACGGCGCCGAGGACATCACCGGGCCGAAGGCGGTGCGCGACAAGTTCGCGGAGTTGGAAAAGGAAGGGTTCGGCAAGCTTCCGATCTGCATTGCGAAGACCCAGTACAGCTTCACGACCAATCCCGATGCCAAGGGTGTGCCGCTTGGTCACACCATTCCGGTCCGCGAAGTGCGGCTTTCGGCCGGCGCCGAGTTCGTGGTGGTCATCTGCGGAGACATCATGACAATGCCGGGTCTGCCGCGGGTTCCGGCCGCCAATAACATCGAATTGGACGCAGAAGGCAGGATTACCGGGCTGTTCTAGCCGGCCCTCCTGGGGAAAGCAAAAGGGTTGCCAGGGGCGCGAGCGGGCGCTACCACCATACGAAAGTCGTATGGTCTGGGTCCGCTTGGGTTCCGGGCAAACAACACTTCCCTAGGAGAGGAATCCCATGGCTGGAGCCAGGCGGCCAGGTCGTAACTTTCTGTTTGTGCCGGGTCCGACCAATGTGCCGGACCGCATTCTCCGGGCAATGCACGTGCCCATGGAGGATCATCGCTCTCCTGACTTTCCGAGCCTGACGATTCCGCTTTTCGAGGAGATGAAGAAGGTCTTCCAAACCAGGGAAGGCCAGGTCGTCATCTTCCCGTCCAGCGGCACGGGCGCCTGGGAATCGGCTTTGACCAACACGCTTTCGCCGGGGGACAAGCTTCTCGCGCCCCGCTTCGGCCAGTTCAGCCATCTGTGGATCGAGCTTGCCCGCCGTCACGGGCTCGAGGTCGTCGTGCAGGAGGAAGAATGGGGCACGGGCGCCGATCCTGACCGGATCGAAGAGGCGCTCCGCGCGGATAAAGCGCACGAAATCAAAGGCATATTGGTGGTGCACAACGAGACCGCCACGGGTGTGACCTCCGATGTGGCCGCCGTACGCCGCGCGATCGACGCGGCCGGCCATCCGGCGCTGCTCTATGTGGATGGCGTCAGCTCCATTGGCAGCATCGACTTCCGCTTCGACGAGTGGGGCGTCGACTTGGCCATCACCGGTTCGCAGAAGGGCATGATGCTTCCGGCCGGCCTCGGTATCGTCTGCGCGAGTCCCAAGGCTCTGGCGCGGATGGACACGGCCACCTGCACGCGCGCCTATTTCAACCTTGCCGACCATTTCAAGGCGAATGCGGGCGGCTACTTTCCGTACACGCCCGCGTTGCCGCTGCTCTACGGCTTGCGCGAGTCCTTGGCGATGATGTTCGAGGAAGGCCTCGACAACATTTTCGCACGGCACCGGTATCTTGCCAGCGGGACCCGCGCGGCGGTCGATGCCTGGGGTCTGTCGCTGTGCGCCAAGGAACCCAAATGGCAGTCCGATACGGTCAGCGCCATCATGGTGCCCGCAGGATTCAACGGCGCCGACGTCATCGACAGAGCCTATCGCCGTTACAATCTCGCCCTCGGCGCGGGTCTGTCGGAAGTGGCCGGCAAGTTGTTTCGCATCGGCCACCTTGGCGATCTCAATGAACTGATGTTGCTCGGCGCCATTTCCGGAGCCGAGATGTCAATGCGCGATGTCGGCATCCAGGTCGAGCCCGGTTCGGGCGTGGCCGCCGCGCAAGAGTATTTCCGCAACGCCCATGGCGCCGCCGATCAGCGCCTGGCAGCGGAGTAGGGAGCCGGTCACTTCACCAGCAAGGGCTAGGTTCAGGACGAAACGCTACCCGGGGTAGGGCGCGCCCGCACCGGGGAGGTCTTCACGGCGCGGGCGATAGCCGCCTGCCGCATAAACAGGGGGGTTCAGTGGAACACGAGATCGTCTTCCTCGATCGCGAGTCGGTTGGCGCCGATGTCCGCAAGGCCAATTTTCCGCATAACTACACGGAGTACCAATCGACTTGGACTCCGGAGGACATCGTCGAGCGTCTGAAAGACGCGAGCATCGCCATCATCAACAAGGTGCCGATGCGCGAGGAAGTCCTCAAGCAGCTTCCCAAGCTCAAGCTGATCGCCGTTGCGGCGACCGGCACCGACGTCGTCGACAAGGCCTACTGCAAGGCCAACGGCATCACAGTCGTCAACATTCGCGGCTATGCGTTCAACACCGTGCCGGAGCACGTGATCGCGCTGATGTTCGCGCTGCGGCGCAATCTTCTCGCCTATATCGAGGACACGAGGAACGGACGCTGGGCCGAGGTCGACCAGTTCTGCTTCTTCGATCACCCGATCCGCGACATTGCCGGTTCCACCATGGGCGTCGTCGGCTATGGCGCCATCGGCAAGGCCGTGGCCAAGCGGGCCGAATGTCTCGGCATGAAGATCCTGCCGTATGACGTGTTCCCGCAAGAGGGGCTCGTCGATCTCGATACGGTGCTGAAGGAAAGCGACGTCATCACGCTCCACTGCCCGCTGACGCCCGAGACGGCGAACATGATCGGCGAGAAGGAGCTGAAGATGATGAAGCCCACGTCGATCCTTATCAATACGGCGCGCGGCGGTCTTGTCGACGAAGCGGCGCTCGCCGAGGCGCTGAAAGCCGGCACGATCGCGGGCGCAGGGTTCGATGTGCTCACCACCGAGCCGCCGAAGGACGGGAACATCCTTCTCGATCTCAAGATGCCGAACTTCATCGTCACGCCGCACGTGGCGTGGGCGAGCCGCGAGGCCATGCAGATCCTGGCCGACCAACTCATGGACAACATCGATGCGTTCGTTGCGGGCAACCCGCAGAACGTCGTCGAATAACGCGTAAAGGGAAACCGCTATGAAGAAACTGCTGTTCTTGTTCGACACCGATCCGGTACCGAGCATCTTCGATACGGTTGTCGGCTATGACGGCGGCGCAGATAATGTCACCGGCTATGCGGCGGTCACGCCCGATAATGTCGGTGCACTGATCGATGGCTGCATCTACACGCGCGGCGGCAAAGACAAGCAGAACACTGCGATCTTCGTCGGCGGTGGCAACATGGCCAAGGGCGAAGAGCTGTTCGAGACGGTGAAGAAGCACTTCTTCGGCCCGTTCCGCGTCTCCGTGATGCTGGATTCGAACGGTTCCAATACGACGGCCGCCGCCGGCGTGGCGCTGCTGGCCAAGGGACGCGATCTCAAAGGCAAGAAGGCCGTGGTGCTCGCCGGTACGGGGCCCGTCGGCATGCGCGCCGCCGGTTTCTTCGGCATGGAAGGCTGCGACGTGACCATCACCTCGCGCACGAAGGAGCGCGCGGAAGAGGCGGCGAAGGTCATCGAGAAGCGTTTCGGTATCAAGGTGTCGGGCGCTGCCGGCGCGACGGACGAGGAGCGCACCGAGGCCGTCAAGGACGCCAATATCGTCTACTCGGCCGGTGCGATCGGCGTGCAGCTGCTGCCGAAGTCGGCTTGGGAGAACAATCCCAATATCGAGCTTCTGGCCGACGTGAACGCACAGCCGCCCATGGGCGTCGAGGGCGTCGACGCCATGGACAAGGGCAAGGACCTGGGCGGCGGCAAGCTCGGCTATGGCGCGCTGGGTATCGGCGGGCTCAAGCTCAAACTGCACCGAGAGTGTATCGCCAAGATGTTCCAGAGCTCGGAAGGCGTTTACGACGCCGAGGAGATCTACGCACTCGCGAAAGAGATGGCCTAATGACCGAGATCAAGGATACAGCGATCGAGCCGTTCCTCGATCAGCTTGCCTCCAGCGCGGCGACGCCCGGCGGTGGCAGCGCTGCCGCCATCCTCGGCGGCATGGGCGCGGCGCTCGTCAGCATGGTCTGCAACTTGACGATCGGCAAAAAGAAGTACGCCGAGGTCGAGGAGGACATGAAGGAGATTCTGGCCAAAGCCGAGGATCTCCGCCATCGGATGACGGCCATGATCCAGGACGACGTCCGGGCCTTCGATACGGTCATGGGCGCCTACGGCATGCCCAAGGAGACCGACGAGGAGAAGGCCGCCCGGGGCGAGGCGATCCAGGACGCCCTCAAGATGGCGACCGATGTGCCGATCCGTTGTTGCCGGTTGGCCCGAGAAGTCATCGACCTGGCCCTAATGGCCTCGGAGAAAGGCAACGTAAACGTCATCTCCGATGCAGGTGTTGGGGTCTTGTCTGCTTACGCAGCACTGCGGAGTGCTGCTCTAAATGTATACATCAATGCAAAAATGATTTCCGACACCAGCTTTGTGGAGTCTAAGCTAAACGAACTGGAGGGTCTTCTCGCCGGCGCTGAGGCAACGACCGAGAAGGCATACGATATCGTAAAGGGCAAAGTGAGCTGACGCTGTTCGGCGTGGGCTCTCCCAAAAGAAGGCCCGGCGAAGTGACTTTTTAGAAGGAGGAACGACGTGGACGTTCACGAGTATCAAGCCAAGGAACTTCTGGGTAGCTTCGGCGTTCCGGTGCCGAAAGGCGCGGTGGCATTCAGCCCTGATCAGGCCGTTTACGCGGCGACCGAGCTTGGCGGCTGGAGCTGGGCGGTCAAGGCGCAGATCCACGCCGGCGCGCGCGGCAAGGCGGGCGGCATCAAGATTTGCAAGACCTATCACGAGGTCCGCGAGGCGGCGCAGGAGCTGCTCGGCAAGCGCCTGGTCACGCACCAGACCGGCCCCGAAGGCAAGCCCGTTCAGCGCGTCTATATCGAAGCGGCCGAGCCTTTCGAGAAAGAGCTTTATCTTGGTTATGTCCTCGACCGTAAGGCCGAGCGCATCCGTGTCATCGCCTCGCAAGAAGGCGGCATGGAGATCGAGGAGATCGCCAAGAACAACCCCGACGCCATTCTTCAGGTCATCGTCGAGCCGGCCGTCGGCCTGCAAGCCTTCCAGGCGCGCGAACTGGCGTTTCAGCTGGGCCTGTCGATCAAGCAGGCTCAGAGCTGCGTCTCGACCATCATGAACGCCTATCGCGCGTTCCGCGACTGCGACGCCCAGATGCTGGAGATCAACCCGTTGGTCGTCACGAAGGACGATCGCGTTCTCGCCCTCGACGCCAAGATGTCGTTCGACGACAACGCTCTGTTCCGCCGCCACAACGTCGCCGACATGTACGATCCCTCGCAACAGGATCCGCGTGAGGCGCAGGCAGCCGAGCATAATCTCAACTATATCGGTCTGGATGGCGACATCGGCTGCATCGTGAACGGTGCGGGTCTGGCCATGGCGACCATGGACATGATCAAGCACGCGGGCGGCGAGCCGGCGAACTTCCTCGACGTGGGCGGCGGCGCTTCTCCGGACCGCATCGAGACGGCCATGAAGCTGGTTGTCTCCGACGCCAACGTGAAGGCGATCCTGGTGAACATCTTCGCCGGTATCAATCGCTGCGACTGGGTCGCCAAGGGTGTGGTTCAGGCCTGCGGAAACCTCGACATCAAGGTTCCGCTGGTCGTGCGCCTCGCCGGCACCAATGTCGAAGAGGGCCGCAAGATCCTCGAGGACAGCGGGCTCAAGCTGATCACGGCCGACACGCTGGCCGAGGCCGCCGAGAAGGCGGTTCAGGCCTGTCAGGGCAAGTTGCAGGCCGCGTAAAGACGATCATCGGAGACATTCACAATGAGTATTCTGATTGACGAAAAAACCCCGGTGATCGTTCAGGGCATGACCGGCGACAAGGGTACATTCCACGCGAAGGAAATGATCGAGTACGGCACGAACGTGGTCGGCGGTGTGACGCCGGGCAAAGGCGGCGGCCGGCATCTCGATCGTCCGCTCTTCAACACGGTCAAAGAGGCGGTCAAGGAAACCGGCGCCGAGGCGTCGATCACGTTTGTCGCGCCGGCCTTCTGCGCGGACGCGATCATGGAGTGTGCCGACGCCGGTATCGGGCTGGTTTGCTCGATCACGGACGGCATCCCGGCGCAGGACATGATGCGGGTGAAGCGTTATCTGATGCGCTATCCGCGCGACCGCCGGACCATGATGGTCGGCCCCAACTGCGCGGGCATCATCAGCCCCGGCAAGTCCATGCTCGGCATCATGCCCGGCCACATCTATCTGCAGGGGCGGGTGGGCGTCATCTCGCGTTCGGGCACGCTCGGATACGAGGCCGCCGCGCAGATGAAGGATCACGGCATCGGCATCTCCACGTCCGTCGGCATCGGCGGCGATCCGATCAACGGGTCTTCGTTCCTGGACCACCTCGCTCTGTTCGAGGAAGACCCGGAGACCGACGCGGTGCTGATGATCGGTGAGATCGGCGGTCCGCAGGAGGCGGAGGCTTCGGCTTGGATCCGGGACAACATGTCCAAACCGGTGGTCGGCTTCGTTGCGGGTCTCACGGCTCCGAAGGGACGCCGCATGGGCCACGCCGGCGCGATCATCTCGGCGGCGGGCGACAGCGCAGCCGAGAAGGCCGAGATCATGAAGGCCAACGGGCTGACCGTGGCCCCGAATCCGAGCGAGTTCGGTTCCACCGTTGCGAAGGTCCTTGGGGTCTAAGGAGGACGCCGGACACGCCCGGGTCATAGATACGGCCTATGGTAGAACCGGCCTTTTCCGAACGAGCCAACGATTGCAGATGGGACCCAAGGGCCCCATCGTGCTGCCGGGCGCCGGAGCCGGTGCTAGGAATACAGTGTGCGGAGCGTCGTGTGCGGCGATCCGCTTCTAATAAGAAAACCGGTCGGTGAGATCGGAGTGCGAGCGTTAATCATGGACGAGGATGTCAGAGAAGGCGATGTGGTGGCCGATGTGGCCACTGCAGCTAGGATAACGGGCACATCGCCGGAAGGCGCCGCCGATATCCTGTTCGACCTTCTGCTCGACGTCGTCCGCCGCCACCAACCCGAGCTGGAGCCGGTCCTGACAGGGGCGGCCGAAAAGTCCATTACGGAGTTCTCGCCAGAGCTCATGGCGCGTGCTCTGTCCGCTCAAGGAATTTGGTTCCAGCTTCTATCCATCGCCGATCAGAACGCGACGATGCGCCGGCGCCGCTATATCGAGCGTACGCGCGGACGCGATGCGCTGCTGGGCACTTTCGATCACGTGCTGAGCGAGGCTCGCTACGCCGGTATTGGCGCCAGGGAGATCCAGAACCTCCTGGAGACCTTGCGCATCCGTCCCGTTATTACCGCGCATCCGACCGAGTCCAAGCGCGTCACCGTTCTCGAGAAGTACCGCAGAATCTACCTTCTGCTTCGGGAGCTCGAAGGCGTCCGCTGGACTGACCGCGAGCAGCAGCAGATTCTTGCCGACATCAGGGATCAGATCGAACTCGTGTGGATGACCGGCGAGCTTCACTTGCAGAAGCCCACGGTCGAGCATGAAGTCCTCCGCGGCCTGCACTTCTTCGACGAGACCCTGTTCGAGAAGGCGCCGGAGATGATGGGGCTGCTGGAAGGAGCCCTGAAGCGCAACTATCCCGACACTGATTTTGACCTGCCGCCCTTCTTCCAGTTCGGATCGTGGATCGGCGGCGACCGCGACGGCAATCCCTTCGTGACCACCGAGGTCACGGGCTGGGCTCTCCGCAAGAACGCGATGGCGGCGTTGCATCACTACCGCGATCGTCTCATCGCCCTGGCCCGCTCGCTGTCGATCAGTCAGCGCGCCCTTCCGGTGCCGGAGTCCTTCCAGGAGGACTTGGCTTTCGAATTGCGGGCGAGCGGCGATGCAGACAGCATCAAGGAGCGCAATCCGGGCGAGCCATACCGCCAGTTCTTGACCTGCGTCTTGCGCAAGCTCGACGCCACGATTGAGCGCGCCGAGGGCAAGGAGATCGAAGTCGGCACGCCGCATTATAGCAATGCGGACGAGCTGATCCACGACTTGCGGCGCATGGAGCGTGCGCTGACGGAGGCAAGAAGCCCGACCATCGCGGCCGACATGGTGTGCCCGGTGCGGCGGTCCGTTGAGCTATTCCGTTTTTCGACGGTGCGCCTCGATCTGCGGGAAAACACGACGCGAACCACGCAGGCCGTCCAGGCGCTGTGGTGGAGCAGCGAAGGCCATTCCGAGGGCGAGCCCCCGGAGCTTGGCTCGCCGGAATGGCGGACTTGGCTTCTGCGCGCGCTCGCCCGTCCGCTTCCGGCAGATCCCTCCGGCGAGCCGATACCGGCCGAGGCGGAAGAGACCATTGCGATGTTCAAGCAGGCGGCGGAGATTCGCCGCGGTCTCGATCCGGATGCCTACGGGTCGTTCATCATTTCCATGACCCGGTCGGTCGACGACATTCTCGGCGCCTATCTGCTCGCCAAGCATGGCGGACTGTTCCTGGACGCGGCGGGAACGGAGATCTGCTCCATGCCGATCGTGCCGCTGTTCGAAACGATCGACGATCTGCGGGCGGCGCCCGCGATCATGCGTGAGGCTTTAGCCATCCCGCTGATCAGGCGGTCGACCCACTGGCAGGGCGGTCTCCAGGAGGTCATGCTCGGCTACTCGGACTCGAACAAGGACGGCGGCTTCGTCGCCTCCAACTGGGAGTTGGCGAAGGCCCAGTCTCAGCTGACCCGTGTGGGAGAGCGTGCCGGGACGCCGATTTCGTTCTTCCATGGCCGCGGCGGTTCGGTGTCGCGTGGCGGTGCGCCCACGGGCCGTGCCATCGCCGCTCAGCCGGCGGGATCGATCCGTGGCCGCTTCCGTGTCACGGAGCAGGGCGAGGTCGTCTCCTACAAGTATGCGAACAAGGGGACGTCGCTTTACCAGATGGAGCTGCTCGTCTCCAGCGTCCTTCAACATGCTCTGAAGTCGGAACGCGAAGCGGCGCTGAAACCCAAGGGCGAGTTCGACGATGCGCTCGAGGCGCTGTCGGGACTTTCGCGCGTGGCTTACGACAAGCTGCTCTCGAACCCCGATCTCGTTTCCTATTTCCAGGCGGCCAGTCCCTTGGAAGAAATCTCGATGCTCAATATCGGGTCGAGACCCGCGCGCCGTTTCGGGGCGAGTTCGTTGAAGGACTTGCGCGCCATTCCCTGGGTGTTCGCCTGGTCCCAGAACCGGCACATGATCACCAACTGGTACGGTGTGGGCAGTGCCATTCAGAGCTTTCTCGAAGTGCGCGGCGACAAGGGCGAGCGGCTTCTCGCCGAGATGTTCAAGGGATCGCGCCTGTTCCGCCTGATCATCGATGAAGTCGAGAAAGCGCTTGCGCGGGTCGATCTCAAGATCGCCCGTGATTATGCGAGCCTCGTGTCCGACGCGCAGGTGCGCGAAACGATCTTCGCGATGATTGAGAAGGAATACGCGCTCACGAAGGACATGGTGCTTGCGCTTTCGGGCAGCGCCTTCCCGGGAGAGCGTTTCAAACAGTTCCAAGCATCGTTGGCCGAGCGGTTGCCGACGGTCAATCAGGTTAGCCGGGAACAGGTGGAACTCCTGCGCCGGTTTAGAGCAAGCGACAACGAGCAGGAACGCGAGTCCTACAAATCCGCGCTGTTGCTTTCCATCAATACCGTAGCCGCCGGTCTCGGTGCCACGGGTTAATTCAGGAGGAGAATGAAATGAGCTTTACGCTGATCCAGCAGGCGACGCCGCGTCTGCATCGTTCGGAGCTGGCCGTGCCCGGTTCCAATCCCGGCATGTTCGAGAAGGCCGCCGCAAGTGCCGCGGACGTGATCTTCCTCGACCTTGAGGATGCCGTCGCCCCCGACGACAAAGAGCAGGCCCGCAAGAACATCATCGAGGGTTTGAACGACATCGACTGGGGCAACAAGACCATGATGATCCGCATCAACGGTCTCGACACTCACTATGCGTATCGCGACGTGATCGAGGTTCTGGAGAACTGCCCGCGCCTCGACATGATCCTGATCCCGAAGGTTGGCGTGCCGCAGGACGTTTATGCCATCGACATGCTCGTCACGCAGGTTGAGCAGTACAAGAAGTACGAGAAGAAGCTCGGCCTCGAGCTGCTCATCGAAACCGCGCTCGGCATGGCCAATGTGGAAGCCATCGCCCAGTCGAGCCCGCGCGTCGAGGCCATGAGCTTTGGCGTTGCCGACTACGCGGCTTCCACCCGCGCCCGCACCGTGGGCATCGGCGGCCCGCACCCGGATCACGGCGTGCTGACCGACGCCGACGAGAGCGGAGAGCGTCAGTATCACTGGGCCGATCCTTGGCACTATGCCCTGTCGCGCATGATGGTCGCGTGCCGCGCTTACGGCCTGCGTCCGATCGACGGTCCGTTCGGCGACTTCTCGGATCCGGACGGCTACAAGGCCGCCGCCAAGCGCGGCGCCGTGCTCGGCTTCGAGGGCAAATGGGCCATCCATCCTTCGCAGATTCCGCTGGCCAACGAAGTGTTCTCGCCGGCTGCCGCCGAAGTCGAGAAGGCTCAGCGCATCGTCGACGCGATGAAGCAGGCCGCCAAGGAAGGCAAGGGCGCGGTGTCGCTCGACGGCCGTCTCATCGACATCGCCTCGATCCGCCAGGCTCAGGCCCTGCTGGACAAGGCCGCGCAGATCAAGGGCTAGGTCCTACGACAGCGCAAATAGATGCGCGCTCAAGCAGGCTTGTCCTCAAGTAGGCCGAAGGCCGGTAGGACAAAGAAAAGGCCGGTTGCGCAAATCACAACGGCCGGGGTTCGCCCCGGCCATTTTTTGTTGGCTCTAGCAAGAGTGCTTTTGCGCCGCGCTGCGGGCCCTAGTCGACAAACATGGGGATACGCAGCACCTGTCCCGGATAGATCTTGTCGGGATGGGAGAGCATCGGCTTGTTGGCCTCAAAGATCGTCATGTACTTGGAGCCGTCGCCATATGCCTTCTCGGCGATGGCCCAGAGCGTGTCGCCCTTGGCGACCGTGTGGAACTTGCCTTCCGGCTTGTCGTCCGCCGCCTTCAGGGATTCGTCGACCTTGGAGATGCCCTCTACATTGCCGGCGGCTACGATGATCTTCTCGCGTGTCTCTTGATCGGGGACGTCGCCGGTGACCTTCACGGTCTCGCCGTCGACTTCGACCTTGATCTTGTCGGCCAGGCTCGGATCGCCGACCTCCTTGGCGATGGCTTCCGCGGCGTCGGTCTCGGCTGCGTCCGCGCCCGACCCGAAGATGCTCTTGCCCGCGTTCTTCACGAAATCAAAAAAACCCATGTCGTTTCCTTTCCTCGAATGACAGGCCCTCATCCAAGTTCGAGGACCGTTTGGAGCGGGCCGCTTGAGCGCCTCCGATAGGCGCGCTCTTGCGGTCTCTCCGGTTCTTTAAAGACGCATCGCCTAAGCCGCCGGTGCGCCGACCATCTGATGAAGCCGTGCGACCGCGTCGGGGTCGATGCCGGCTCCTTGGGCGAGACCTTTCAGGAAGGCTTTCTCGGCCGGCGTGTCGACGGAGATCGCCATCAGCGCCGCCGCATAAACCTGAATGCCGACTTCCGGGTTGGGAATGGCCTTCACGAGCCCGGCAAGATCCTGCGGCTTCGCCATCTCGGCCTGAACAAACCGCTTCTCCTCGTCGGTGATGCCGCCCTCGGCGAGCTTGCCGGTCAGCTTCTGAATTTCGTCCTGCGAGACTTCGCCGTCGGATTTGATCGCTTCGATCATACCGCGCAGGCACAGCTCTGCCGTCTCGGGCGCCGAAATCTGTTTCACCTCGGTTTCCGTGAGGCCGAGCGCATTGACGTTGTCGCCGGCGGCCGATTGAGCCTGCCAGTTCTTGAGGGCCGACAGGGCGAGCGTGCCGAGAATGGCCATGGCGCTGCCGCCGACCGCTCCCTTCGCGGAACTGCCGCCGCCGCCGAGGATAGCGCCCGCCAGCGCGCCGAGGCCGCCGAGCTCGCCCTTGCTCATACCGCCGACGCCGCTCGGAGACCCGAGCATGTTGCCCAGATTGCCGAGAATATCGCCGAGACCGCCGGAGCCCTGACTGCTGGAACTCCCAGACGACTGTCCGCCGCCAAGGATGCTGCCGAGGATGTCGCCAAGCCCGCCGGAAGCTTGGCCGCCGCTCTGTCCGCCGGAGCTGCCGCTCTGGCCGCCGAGTAGGCCGCCCAGGATATCGCCCAGGCCACCTGCCGAGCTGCCGCCTCCTGCGCTCCCACCGGAAGACGAGTCCCCCAGAATGCTGCCGAGGATGGCGCCGAGGTCGGCGGAACCAGACCCGCCGCCGAGGCCGTCCGGGCCCGTTGCATGCTCCACCCGCTGCTGCGTCTGAGGCGACATGCCCTGACGGATCATTTCACCGACAATATCTCCGAAATTCATGACAGCCTCCGCTTGCAAAAACGCTTCACGCACGATGCACTTATTGGTGTGGCTGATGACAAACTGGCGACATTGTCCCCTTGGACCCCTCGTGTCGCCTCAACCCCTCCAGGCCCGCGGGCGCGGGCCGTCCACCAAGGCGGTGGCCGCTGTCATGTAGGGACCGTCACGCGGCATTACCAGGGTGCTATACTGCTTCGGGCAACAATCGAACGAAGGATGGCGTGATATGACAAGGTTAGGCACCGCGGTGGCTCTGGCTGCCCTAGCATATGTCGCGGCTCTGAGCGTTCCCGCGCATGCGCAAGTATCGGACGCGGTCCGCAATGCATGCGAAAGAGCGGCAAACAAGGTGACGCCGCCGCTTCGCGCCGGTGAACGCGAGGCGTATATCACCAATTGTATTGCCGACGCCGCGCCGACACCGGGGACGACTAAAAAGAAGAAGTACTAGCGGCGATTCTGCGCTACCAAACGCGACTAAAGAAGACGGGGGCCTCTCGAAGCGTCACGACGATCGAGAAAGCTTTCCTCGCGCAGTTCAACGAAATGCACGCAAAGCGGCGGGAATACGTGCCCTTGAGCCGATTCGTGTGGCCAGCGAACCTGCGAGTGATGTCAGGAAGCTGTAAATGTGGCGGTGCATGCGCTGTTGCGCCACGCCCACAAATTCCGCGTTTTTTCTAAATTCACGCCGCGATCCCGAAAGCGGGCTTGCGCTGTGAGGGGTGTTTGGTAGGTTGCGCTGCCGGGAACAAAGGGACTTTGAAATATGAAAACTGTATTTTCTGGACTGTTGATCGCGGGCCTGACGGCTGTCTCTTTCGCCGGTGTGGCCAATGCCGATGCCTATACCAAGGCGATTCGGGCGAGCTGCAAGCAGGATTACAAGCGGCACTGCGGCGATAAGACGATCGGCTCCAAGCAGCTGGAAGTCTGCATGCGCGAGAAGAAGAGCAGCCTGTCGCAGACCTGCAAGTCGGCTCTGAAGGCTGCCGGTTACCGCTAGTCAGCGCTCTATCAAAGACGTCCAATTGCTGAAGGTTGCGGCGACGCCGTGGAGCGTGCCTCTGGCGTCGCGCAACTGCCACAAAACGCCGTTCTCGATCCGAAACCGGCGACCGGATTTCGAGATCCGGATGCCGCTATAGCCGGTCGCAAAACCGTCGCGCGATACCGCATCCAACAGCCTCTGGCGCTCGGCGCGGTTCGGAGCCTCCGCGGACAATCGCGAAGGCATGCCGACGATCTCGTCCCATTCGTACTCGAATAGGGCTTGTGCGGCCTTGTTCGCGTAGAGGAACAGGGGATCGTCCGCCGTGTTATGTGCCAGAACGCAATTGGGTGCACGGCTGTAAAGCCAGTCTGGGCCGTCACCGTCACATCCCTCGAGAAAGGGCGGAGGGCAGGCAAGCAAGCGCTTGTAACTGTCGGCAAGAAGTCGGAAAAAGACGGGGTCCGTGGCGATTGTCATGGCTGATGGGGTTTGAACGGGCGCTAGGGGCATAAGCCACAGTCCGTCTTTCGCGGGTTGCCAGCGATGCTGATTGTCGCCTTCGGTATGATGTTCACCGCTCTGCTGGTCTTCCTGCTCTGGAACCTTTTCATCAAATGCCGCGCATTCTTGCGCGCGCGCAAGTCCCGCAACCGGGGCCGCACGGGGACGGCCTCGTAGTCCTGGCGTCGGCCCGCACCGCCGGTACCACTTGTTTACCCTTCGCCGCTAACCTTCCTCAAGAGCGGCGAGCCGGGGCATGACGCGGAAATTCTCACGCCGTCGCGGCGTTGCCCTCAGCTCCCATTTGAACTGTCACACCAAGTCAGCAGACTTGAAGCCGTGCCGCCGAGAAATCGCCGTGGCGGCATCGTCCGATTGAAACTGCCTCTGCATGCCACGCGTTCTGCAGTGGTGGACTGGTGTGTACCATGCGTAGAGCGGGGTTTTCGCGATGACCAAGGATACGACGATCACGGCACAGGACGGCGAGCAACGCGTGAAGCCACGTGCTGCGAAGCCGAGCACTGTTCGGCCGGGTGCTTCAAAACCGGCCGGCTCCAAGCGGAAATCTGCCAAGAGCAAAGGCGGCAACCCGGCCAAGGCCATGGCCTCCGCGCCTACCAAGGCTGCGGTCAACAAGGCGGCGAAGGCCGTTGCCAAGACCTCCAACAAGGCCGCCGGCACGAAGCAGGTGTCAACGAAACCGGAGAAGAACCTGTCCGCGGCGAAGTCGCCCTCCAAGCCGCTCACGCCGAAGTCCGCAGCCAAGGCGAAGCCTGCCGCCAAGGCCAAGCATGCCACCCAAACGAAGGCGATGGTGCCGGCACCAGTGTTGAGCTGTTCTTTGCAGGGCGCGCTTCCGGCCGCCATCGCGATGAATACGAAGCTGGTAGACATCGCCCATTCGAATGTCAGTGCGGGGCTCGAGCTCGCGCGCGATTTGGCCGGGGCGAAAACGCCGATGGAAGCCATGCGCCTCGGGGTTGCCTATTGGTTCAACCATATCGGGGCCGTGCAAGCGCAGGCGCGTGAACTGCAAAGTCTGTCTGCCACCTGGGTGAGCACCGCCAGCGCGCAGATTCGCCCGTTGTAACGGTCCCCGCCGACAATTGCGGCTCCCTATCGCCGCCGCCTGGCGTAGACTGATACGCTCGCATCGTCGACGTGGGGAGGTGTCATGCTGCGCGAGGATTTGACGTTCGTCGGAACGTGCGATATCGCCGGGCTCGTGCGCGGCAAGGGATTTCCGTCCACGGAGTTGCCGGCCCGGCGGAAGCTCGGCATCGGCTGGACGCACTCCAATCTGATGCAGACATGCTTCGGGCCGATCCTCGATACGCCCTTCGGGACGGCGGGCGACCTCATGATCGTGCCGGACCCGACGGCGGAGGTGCATGTCGACTTCCGCGACGGCTCCGCGCCCGAGCACTTCTTTCTCGGCGACATTCGCAATACGGACGGGAGCCCCTGGGAGTGCTGCGTCCGCGCCTTCCTGCGGCGGGCGATCGGTGCGCTGAAACAGGCGAGTGGCCTCGAACTCCTTGCCGCGTTCGAGCAGGAGTTCGTTTACACGGGCGTCGAGGACGTGCCGGGCCATGCCTACAGCCTCAACGCCTTCCGGCGCCAGGGCGTCTTCGGCGAGATGGTGATGGCCGCCATTCGCGCCGCAAGTGTCCACCCGGATTCGTTCCTGGCCGAGTACGGGCCCCGACAGTATGAGATGACGGTTGCGCCCGATGCCGCACTGGCCGCCGCGGATGCAGGCGTCATTGCGCGAGAAATGGCGCGCGGCGCGGCCTTTCGCCTGGAGAACCGGGCCATTTTTTCGCCGATGCCCGTGGCGGGCGGGGCCGGCAACGGCGTACACATCCATTTCAGCTTGCATGACGCCTCGGGCGCGCCCGTGACAAGCGATCCAAACGGTCCCATGGGTCTCAGCGCTGTCGCGGCGCACTTCGCCGCCGGGATTCTGCACCATCTTCCGGCTCTGTGCGCGGTCACAACGCCGTCGCCGGTCTCTTACTTGCGGCTCGTGCCCGACCGGTGGGCGCCGACCGTGGCCGACATCAAACTGCAGGATCGCGGGGCGGCGCTTCGAATCTGTCCCGTCTTCGATGCGGCGGGAGAGGAGCAGCGGCAGGCGCAGTTCAATCTCGAGTTCCGCGTTTGCGACGCGGCGGCCAGTCCCTACATGGCGCTCGGCGCGATGATCTTTGCCGGAGCGGACGGAATAGCCCGTCAGCTTTCTCTGCCGGAGACGGAGGCGCCGTTGCCGTCTTCCTTGAGCGCGGCTCTCGATCTCATGGAAGCGAGCGACGCGATGAAGTCGTGGTTCGGTCCGGTCTTCTTCGAGGCCTATATGCGGCACAAGCGGTCGGAGGCGGCCTATGTGGCGGACTTGTCCGAGGCGGACCTGTGCGCGCGCTATGCCGAAGTCTACTAAGTCCTGAAACCGCCGTCGTCCGATCGCAGTTAACGGCGCATAAACTGCAGCCGGCGAAACGCGCGATGGCGTGACCGGATCGGTCTATCTTTGCCGGTGCCGGATACCACGGAGGACAGGATGAGACTTCTAGCGGCTTCAGTGCTCTCGGTTCTAGTGTTGGCGGTAGCAGGTTGCAGCGACGACGAGACGATGACCCGCTATCTCGTTTGCGAAAGCACCTATGCGCTCTGCACCACGGCGAGATGCGCGCCGATCGAGGAAGGCGAGGAGACCGTTTTCTGCGACTGCGCCGTCAAGACGGGTTTCTCCGTCGGCAGTACGCCTTGCCACGAGCCGATCGATACGCCGGAGGGCAAGCAGGTCGTCTCCCGCTATTTCCCGGTGAAGACCTATGCCGCCTGCACAAACGATCGCCCCTGGGCCTGGTGCTTCGACCGGCCGTGCATCGTCGACCCGGCCGACCCGACAAGGGCCGTCTGCGCCTGCAATATCGTCCGCGACGACGGGCCTTATGTGATGGTGACGGAGTCCTACTCGGATACGACGTGCACGACGGGCTTATATTCGTCGGCGCGGGTGAGGGATCTTAAACGCACCACCGAATTTCTGAAGTCGAGCAAGGAGCTCAAGCCCTTCGCCTTGAAGCAGGTTGGCGGTTAGGAGCGCGTTCGCCGTCAGGTGGCCCCAATGAGGCTCAGCGCATCCTCCGTGCTGAGCATTCGGCAATAGCCGCCGAAGCAGGAGAGCGCCGCCTCGTGGCGCACCTCCGTCTCCGCGACGCAGGCGTCATGGATGCACGTCATGTAGTAGCCGCGATCCGCACCGTCCTTCACCGCATGGTCGATGCATTGATCCGTGAGGCAGCCGACGACGAAGACGTCCTCAATGCCGATATTGCGCAAGACATAGTCGAGCATCGTCGAGTTAAAGACAGAAGACGACGACTTGGGAAGGACCAGCTCGTCCTCTTTGGGGGCAAGTGCCGGGATCACCTGGGCTTCGTGCGAGCCTTTCGGGAAGCCCATGCCGGAAAGTTTGTAGTCGAGGCTTCTGTCGCGGCCGTTCGCCGTCAAGTTCTCGATGACCGTGAAGATCACCTCCGCTCGGGCGCGCCGGAAGGCACGGAGCAGGCTCTCGATATTGGGCACGGCGCGGTCCCTCAGAGCGGCGTGCAGCTCCGGACGGCGCCGTGCTTGTTCGGGCCCACACGTTCCGTTCTGCACGTCGATGATCAGCAGGGCGGCCGTGCCCTTAGAGATCGGCCGCCCTCGGGTTAGGAAGTCGGAAGATGTCATGGCGTGGAAGGTCTGTTGTGTTCGTTGGTTCGTCGGGATGAAATAGCAATTGTCACTCGGTAGCGATCCGGACAGGAGCCTAGCATGATCAAATTACTCGCTGCACTCATAACGTGTGTACTTCTTGCAGTGCCAGCCCTCGCCGACGAGCGCCTTGCCGACGTCGAGGCGATCGACAATACCGTCGGACAGCTGGACGAGGCTTTTGCGACGGACGATCCCGATGCACTCAAGGCGCTTATGACCGAGGATCACATCGCTGTCTTGCCTTTTCATCGCGGGCCGGAAACGGTGGAGCAGATGATCGCCGGTTTGTCCAAGACCGACATCAAGCAAACTGACCTCAGCGAACCGACTGTCGTCTTCCTCGGTCCCAACAGCGCCATGCGGACGCTGACCGCAAAGTTCGAAGGCACCTATGAAGACAAGCCCGTCGACAGCACGGTCTTTATCACATCGATCCTGGTTCAGGATGAGGGCAAATGGCTGGAGAGCTTTTACCAGGTGACCACGATTGCCCCTTGAGCGAGCCGGCGGGGTGCTGTCGGGGGCGCTGAACGCGGGGCTCCCGACAGGTCTGCAGGCCGAAGAACTCTTCGACGCAATCGTCGAAAGTCCTGGGGTCCGCATCGAGCGCATCGTCTCGACGGGTCAGGCAACGCCCGACGGCGATTGGTACGATCAGAGCCGTGATGAATTCGTGCTGCTTGTCTCGGGGGCTGCTCGTCTGCGCATCGACGGCGAGAGCCGGGACCGCGACCTCGAGCCTGGAGATTGGCTGCTGCTCCCCGCCCATTGCCGCCACCGAGTGACCTGGACACAGGTCGCGCCGCCCACCATATGGTTGGTAGTCCACTTTGATGCGGCGCCGGGAGGCCCCGGCGACAAGGAGTAGCTCCTATGGAAACGACGTGGATGCCCCATGACGAGCACGGCGAGATTCATGATCGTGCCGAACTTCCCGAAAGTGTGTACGCGTTTCCGAAACAGCGCAAAGAGCCGCTGACGGACGCGGCGCATGTGAAGAACGCACTCGCGCGCTTCGATCAGGTTGAAGGCGTATCGGACGCCGACCGGGATCTTGCCTTCGCCAATATCAAGAAGGCCGCCGCACACTACGGCGTTACGCTGCACGAGAGCAGTTGGCGCGAACTCGGCCTCTAGCCTCCGTCGCCTAGCCGGCCCTCAGCGGTGCAGGAGCAAGAGGCCGATCAGAAGCGTGAGCGGCGTGAGAATGTCCCACCAGAAAATCGGCCCGGCATTGTTGATGGCGAAGTTCTTGCTCCGGACCATGTCCGCGATGTGGGTTGATGCCGCGCTCCACAGAAAGCCTGCAGCCACGAATGTCATCGCCCACGCCGCTTCCGGTCCCAGGACGGACGCCGCGATAGCGCCGAGACCGATGCCGAGGTTGGCGCCGGCGACTTCTTTTTGGAAAGGGCTGGGCGCCCAACCGATCGACTGGGCGACATGATCGGCGAACACAGCATGGGAGAATGCGGCCCAAAGGCTGGGCACGCCCAGACCTAAGGACAGCATCCATTGCAGGGTCGGCCCGAGGCCGTCGGCGCCAAACGGTTGAGGAACTTCGAGAAAGCCGAGTGTCAGGGCTACGGCATAGCAAATGGCGGGAAGTGCGGCGACGAGTTGCTTCATGGGCCGGACGCTCCAAGAGGTTGATAATGAAACGCACGACTGATTCGGAAGGCTATTCGATGGGCGCAGGCTACCAGAAATCCTATTCGTTGCGCGCCCCGCTGCGCGTCGATCTGCAGAGCAAGGCGAGCAAGCAGGACCCGTTCTCGTTTTTTGCGGGGCTGCGCGAGGCGGGCCCGGTCGTCCCGTTGAAGCTGCCTTTCGTCGGAAGGGTGTGGGCGACCACGACCTACGACGCCACGGCCGCCATGCTGAAGGACAATGCTCTATTCGTGCAGGAAGGCCGGCATGCGGGCAAGTCCGGTGTCGCGGGTCTGTCCTGGTGGATGCCGCACGCCATCAAGGTTCTCAGCAACAACATGCTGCTGAAGGACGAGCCCGATCACAGGCGCTTGCGCAAGCTGGTGGATCAAGCGTTCCAGCGGCGGCTCGTCCGCGACATGCGCGGCGAGATCGAGGGCCTGGCCGACCGCATTCTCGACGACATCGACGGGCGCGATGAAATCGACCTGGTGGCTTCTTACGCGCGCCGGTTTCCGCTGGAAGTCATCTGCTGGCTGCTGGGCTTGCCGGAGGAGAACCGCGGCAGGTTCGAGCAATGGGCGGGGTACATGACGTCGGCGTTGCGCGGGTTCGCAGTACTACGGGTCGTGTTCACGATGCCGGGCGTTGTGAACTACGTCCGGGAGCAGATCGAAGAGTGCCGCCGAAACCCGCGCGAAGGCCTCATCAGCGAACTGGTTCGCGCCGAGGAGGACGGCGACAAACTCAGCGAGGACGAGTTGCTGTCCATGGTGTTCCTGCTGCTGTTCGCGGGCTTCGAGACGACGACGCATCTCATTGCCGACAGCGTGATCGCATTGGAGCAGAATCCGGCGCAGAAGGCCTTCCTCTTCGCAGACCCCGCAACGCGCATGGAACGCGCGGTCGAAGAGCTCGGCCGCTACATGACGCCCGTGCAGAGCACGAAACCGCGCTACGTGGCGCGGAATTGCGACTTTTTGGGTCAGAAACTTAAGCGCGGCGAGAACATCGTCGGGCTCTTGGCGGCCGCGAATTCAGACCCGGCAGCGTTTGACGCGCCGGACAAACTGAAGCTCGACCGCCTGCCCAATCCGCATCTCGTATTCGGGAGAGGCATCCACTTCTGTCTCGGCATGCAGCTCGCGCGCGTCGAGGCGCAATCGGCATTATCCCGGCTCTACGGGCGCTATCCGGACTTGGCGCTTGCGGCGCCGGACGATCTTCCCTGGATCGAGCGGTTCGGCTTGCGCGGCGTGTTTGCGCTGCCCGTGCGCTTGAACTCCGCCCGCGCTCGCAAAGCCGCGTAGCCCCTAGTCGTCGTAGTGGCAGCCTTCCTGGGCGCTCCACACCTGTCCGGCCGGACAAACGAGCGAGCGCTTGGAGGAACCCTGGTACGCACCCTGGACGCACTTGTCGCCTTGGACGCGATAGCCTGGGCCGCAGAAGCTGGCGGCGTTGCTCTTCTTGATGCACCGTCCTTCGAGGAGGATGGAACGTGGCCCGCATCTCTTCTTGATGAGCACCAGCGGTGGTCCGGACCGCATCGCCTCCAGCGACTGGGGCAGGCTCGCGCCCACGTTTCCGGCCGGGAAGGCCTGGGCGGCTGACGCCGTAATCAGCAATGCAAGCGTCATCGTGGCGAGGCGTATGGCCCTCATCGGCATTGGCGGTTCCTTCCGATCGTTAGCTGAAGTGTTCAAATCGCTGCCGGGCGGCAGCGCGTCCATCGTGCAGTAGCGTGGGCCGCGACGCGCCGGATTGCAACGCCCCTCGATCCTAAGCCTTAGCGAAGCGCGGTCCAGACAACCGCCGCACTTGCAATCAGATAGATCGACAACGCCCAGACCGCCCAGCGGCGGTCCTGCGCCTTGGTCTCCGCTTCGCTGGCCTCTCCACGCCAGGATGTGGCGACGACGCGCGCCAAGGCGACGATGATGAAGAGGTAGGCGAGCAGGAAGAGCTTGTCGATCATCATCAGATAGTCGACATCCGGCAGCGAGGACGTCGCCGTCAGTTGGATCGCCACGAGTGTCAGCAGGGCGGTGATGCCCAGGCCGATGCGGCCCTCGACGTAGATGGGCCGGACGAAATAGACGAGCAGGGCGCAGACCACGATCAGAGCGATGGGAACGAACGTCTTGATCGACATGGCGATCATGGGCCGCGTCACCGGAACCGAGAGCACGATGCGCGAATAGGTTTCCGCATCGGGCACCGAGGGGTCGCCGAAATTCGTGGGGTAGGTGTTGGTCGTGATCTTCATGGTGGGCGTGCCCACGTGGAATCCTGGCAGGGTGATCACGGGATCGATGAGAACGGGTGTATCGCCGTCGGGCACGTAGACCTGATCCCCGGCGCCGGCAACCGTGTCCTCCATGATCACGGTCAGGTACTGGGTGTCGAAGGGGAAGTTCGCCAGCTGAAACTTCGTCGAGAAGAGACCCTGATAACGCAGGATCGAGTAGTAGCCGCCGCCAGGCAGTTTGTCCGGCTTCTCGGTGAGCGCCTCGCGCAGATTGTCGTCGGAGGCGAAGCGGTTCATGAACTCCATGCTGTTCGAAGGATCGATGTCCGGCGATGTCCAGCGGAACCAGACATAGAGGTCGATGACGTAATTGTTCGCTTTGAAGTCGAGCTGCTGGATATCGTTGATATAGGCGCCGGTGACGACTTCCTCCGGTCCGGGCTCGGGCGCGTTTCTGATCGCTTCCTGGACGGGCTTCGGAACGCCGCCTCCCGGAACCTGTGCCGCAGCCGGAGGGAGGGGCGTCGCCACTGTGAGGATGCACGCGGCGAGAACCGCCGCCATCAGCGAAGCGGCGCATCGGATCACACGGGCGCGAATCCCGAATGCCAAGTGCGGCTTGTGCACTGGTCGTCTAGGCGCCGGGGCCATCGAGTTGCTCCTTCAGCCAGGTGCCCATGCGCAGGCGCATGCTTCGATACGCCACGCGCAACATCCGGCCCATGTTCATGAAGCCGTGCACCGTGCCTTCATAGCACTCGTATTCGACCGGAACACCTGCGGCCGCGAGCCGCTCGGCGTATTCGAAGCCCTCGTCGCGAAAGGGGTCGAAGCCGGCCGTAATGATCAGCGTGGGCGGCAGACCGGAGTCATCCTCGTAGAGGGCCGGAATCGCGCGCGGGTCCGCAATCGGCCAGGCCAGCCCGAAATAGTGGTTGAAGAACCAGTAGAGCATGTCCTCCGGGATCGGGAACTGATCGACGAGGTCTTTGCGCGAGGGCTGTTTCGCGCGCAAGTCCAGGGCCGGGTAAATCAGGAGTTGAGCCGCCGCGGGCGCGACGAGCCGGCCCTTGGTCTCATGCAGCGCGACGGCGGCGAGCGACCCGCCGGCGCTGTCGCCGGCAACGGCGATGCGCGCCGGGTCGATGGACAGGTCCGGCGCGGCCGCGGTCAGCCACTCGAGAGCGGCCACGCCGTCGTAGACCGCCGCCGGGAAGGGGTGCTCGGGCGCGAGTCGGTAGCCGACGGAAAACACCGTTGCGCTGGTATCGAGACAAAGCGCGCGGCAAAGCGTGTCGTGGGTATCGATATCGCCAAGCACGCCGCCGCCGCCATGGAAGAATAGGATGCCCGCGCCGCTGGGGACCGGCGCAATATACTCGCGCATGGGAAGAGGGCCCGCGGGCGTCGCGATCTCGAAGTCACGCGTGGATCCGATCTCGATCGGTCCGACGTCGGTCTTGGAGATCGAGCGGCGATATTCCGCCCGCGCTGTCTCATGGTCCATCTGCCACAGAGGCCTGGTGGTCGATGACGAAACCCAAAAGAGCAGCGCCTCGGTCTCGCGGTCTAGTTTCACCGGTGCCTGTCCTGACGGTCCAACACGTTCTTGAGTGCCGCGCGAAGTAAGAAAGAAAAGCGACACCGTACCTAGCGGACTTGCGCCCCTCGGGTAAAGCTTTGCGGTGCGTTTGAAGCCAACCCAATCCCCGCCGAAGCAGGTCTCTACATAGGCGCTTCTGACGAAGATTGAAGAGGCTTCGGCCGCGTTTCTATCCACACCTTTCCGAGCCCGGCCGAGACTCCCCGGATAGTGCGCGGCGAGGCACGTTCAGCTTTGGGCATGGGAAGCGAAGGGCGCTCGCGCCCCGCCGAGGCGTTAGATGCGCGCGATGTGAGGCCAGCACACGGTCCGGCCTCCCATCAGTTCTCAGTGCTGATGGCGACCTAGTTCAGATAGTGGCTGTTCACCCAACCGGTGGTGCCGTCCTTGGTGATCTTGAACCAGCGCCCGCGCTTGGCGATGACCTCGACAAAGAATGTGTGGTTCGTCAGTCGTCCAACGATCGCATAGCTTGCGCTGGGGCCCGAACGGACATTCGGCACGTCGTTCGAGGCGACGCCGACGACACAGCGGAAGGTCGGCTCGTCGGCGTCTCCGCGCGCGCCAGACGCTCGATAGGGTCGATCCCCTGTTCGTCCGAGGTCAGCGGCAAATGCCGCTACCCGATGCGCATGCAAGCAGGCGCTGCATTTTGTTGTAGTCTCGCGACCGGATGTGTTTCGTGTTGGGCGGCAAGTATGACGGCAAGCAGACAACTCCCGTACTCACCCGCGGAAGCGGTTGAGATTCATTCTCACGAACTCCGCGCGTCGTTGGAAACGGCGCTCAAGCTCACGAAGAAGTTCGGCTTCTGGGACGTGCCGTATAAGGAGGCCGCAACGACCATCGAGGAGATGGACGAACTCGATATCTTCTATTGGGTCCACAAGGCTGCAAACCCCGTCACGCGCATGGAGGACGGTGTCGCCGCGTTGCTCGCGACCGACAGCAGCATTGTTGGGCTCCCGCAAGGCTTCGAGAAGCAGCAGGTCATCACGCTGGGTGCGGCCGGAGACTTGCTTCAGGTACAGGCCGACGGATTGCGGTATTCGAGCGAGCATCTCTATCGAAACGTCGCGGACTTGCTGTTCTCCGAGACTGTTTCATTCGCCAATCTTGAATCGCCGATTACCACCCAGCCGCTGCAGAAAGAGGTGGTGAGCGATCAAGGTGCCCCCGTTCAATGCTGCTCGGAGCAGCAGTTCGACATTCTCAAAGGATACGACGGGCAGACCTTCACGGCACTGAACGTCGCAAACAACCACACATTCGATTACGGCGTCGAAGGCGTTGTCACGACCCAGGACGTCTTGTCGAAGAACGGCATCGCCGGCATCGGAACGACGCGCGCGCCGGAAGAGTATGGCCGGGCGCAGATTATCGTCAAAGATGGCGTCAAGCTCGGTTTCGTGTCCGCAACCTTTGGGCTCAATGGGCATGAGGTGCCCGAGGCCGAGCAATTCCGCATTCATGTGGCCCGGTTGAGCTCAAAGCTGGTGGAGCCCGAGCTCGAGCTGGCGAAGCGGCAAATCGACGATTGCCGAGCGCAAGAGTGCGACTTCATCATCGCGTCCTTGCATTGGGGCTGGGAGTTCGAATTCTTTCCCCGCAAGAGCCAGGTCGAGGCGGCGCACGAACTCATCGAATATGGTGCGGACGCGATTCTCGGCGGGCATCCCCATGTCATTCAGCCGGTCGAGTACTACCGCACTAAAAGAGATCCGCACCGTGTCGCCGTCATTGCCTACTCGCTCGGGACACTGACCTGGGGCTTCACAGCGCCCTTTATCGCCCTCAGCATCATTTTGAATCTGACCCTAGCCAAGGGACGTCTCGACGGAACGCCGGGAACGTATATCGAAGCAGCGAGAGTGACGCCAGTCTTCCGGAGCACGGTCGACAATGCGAGCGCGCTGGAGACGCGGATCGAGAAGCTCGCGGACCATCTTGGTGGCGCGAGCGGGCTGCACTCACCCGAGTATATTGCCGAACTGAAGCGCTATGCGGAACTCGTGCTGGGCGATGGCGTCACGTGACGGCTGCCGCATGGAACGGCGGCTGCGAGACGGTTGGCAAATTATCGGTCAGGAGTGGTGGTGCCCCAGGCCGGACTCGAACCAGCACGCCCTTGCGGACAACAGATTTTGAGTCTGTCGCGTCTACCATTCCGCCACTGGGGCCAAAGTCCTTCAGGCTACAAGGCCGTCGAGACCAAGGGGCCGGAACATGGGGCAAGCCCTGCGCCGGGTCAATATCTACAGGTGCGCCAATGCCCCATCGGCTCGTTTCGCCGCAGGCCGTCATCCACGGCGATAGACAGGCGATGCGCGCACCGCTAAAGGAAGCGCCATGCTGAAGCGCGCGTACGACAAGATGATGGATCTCGCGGCGCACCGGAACGCGCCCTGGGCGCTTGCGGGGGTGTCCTTTATCGAGAGTTCCGTTTTCCCGCTTCCCCCGGACATCATGCTGATTCCGATGGTGCTGGCGGAGCGGCGCAAAGCCTGGCTGTTCGCCGCCATCGCCACAATCGCCTCCGTGCTGGGCGGCATTTTCGGCTATATCATCGGCTATTTCCTATTCGATACGATCGGTCAGCCGATCCTCAACTTCTACGGCTACGGGGAGAAGTTCGAGGACTTCGCGGCGCGCTACAACGAGTTTGGCGCCTGGATCGTATTCATCGCGGGTGTGACACCGTTTCCGTACAAGGTCATCACCATCGCCAGCGGCGTAACGCAGCTGAACTTCTTCGTGTTCATGATCGCCAGCGTCGCCGCGCGCGGCATTCGCTTCTTCGCGGTCGCAGGGCTGCTTTACTGGTTCGGACCGCCGATCAAGACCTTCATCGACAAGTATTTCGGCATTCTGTCGGTCGTGTTCGTCGTGCTGTTGATCGGCGGCTTCGTGCTCATCAAATACGTGATGTGACCATGGACGATACGCGCGACACGCTGGCGGGACGGATGATGGCGGCGAGCGCTATTGTGTTTGGCGGCGCGCTGCTGATCATCCTCACGGCGCACACGTTCGAGCACATCGGCGGCTACGCTCCGTGCCCGCTCTGCCTCCAAGAGCGTTACGCCTATTACTTCGGGGTCCCGGCGGCCGTGGTCGCGTTCCTCGCCGCGCGCGCCGAGACCTTCGGCTTCGCCCGTCTGGTGCTCCTGCTCATCGCGATCGGCTTCCTCCTCAACATGGGCCTTGGCGTCTACCACGCGGGGGCCGAGTGGAAGTTTTGGCCGGGTCCCGAGACCTGTGCCGGCGGGTTCGATCTGACATGGAGCCAAGAGGGCATTGTCGATACTCCGGTCATCCGTTGCGACGAGGCGGCCTGGCGGTTCCTCGGCCTGTCCTTCGCCGGCTGGAATGCCGTGGTTTCGGCCGCGCTCGCCGCGATTGCGCTCTGGGGCGCGGCGCTGCGCCGTTGACCCGCTCATTCGGGCCTTTGCAGCTCCGCCGAGCGGACGCGTGCTGCCGCGACGGTTATTCCGACGGCGTTTGTAGTTTGTCGCCAGGTGCAACCGTGAGCGTCCCGACATCCTCTTTGGCCGTGCCCGTCGCCGTGCTGAAGTAGTCGAGAAAAGTCTTCTGCTTTTCCTGAATCGTGACGCTGTGAGAGGCCGTTGGCTCGTTCGCAGGTGTCACTGTGTATTGTCCTGCCGGCATACCTTCGAAATTGAATGCTCCGGCTTCGTCGGTTGTTGTTACCCAGTATTGGGTTGCGCCGGAGCTGAACGTTCCGGACAGGATGACGGGATAGCCCTTAATTGCTTTACCGTTTGGCATCGCAAGAGTGCCTGAGATGTCGCTGTTGTCGGCGCGGGCAGCCGGTGCAGCTGTCGCTAGTATCAATGCCAGCATCAGTGTGATCAGGGATCTCATTTGTTGAGCTCCAATCGGGCTTCGAAGACGTTGTTCTCATCGGGCGTGCCGTAAACGGCAGCAAGCGTAGTGCTGCCTGTTTCGGGATCGATATGGACCGGCGTGTACACGATCACGCCATAGGTCTTCGACTTGTCGACGAAGACTTTTATTTCCTTCCAATGCGAGGCTGCCACCTGAGGCTGTTCAACCCGGTACTCTCTCGGGATGGCTCCGACGATCACGTTTGGTCGCATTTGACCGTTCGAGGAGGCCACAAAAACCTTCGCCGTTATCGGAACTTTGCTGGGCTTGATACCCGTCATGTGGAGTGTGCCGAACGCGAGCAGCGTCCCGATCACGACGGCCGCAATCGACGGGTAGTTGCTTCTGAATCTTCCGAGTAGCGGAATCTCAATGTCCGTCACATGGCCGGCTTGGTCTACGACGACCTTTTGACGTATGAGCGCGACGATACCGCCGGCCACCGCGACAAAAGCAATCAGGAGAACGCCGGCGATAAGAACAAGGCTCTCAGTGTTCATTTCTCTGCCCTCCGCTCCCTTTAAAGTAGTTCAAATTACTTATAACGTCCATAAGTTGTGCATGGGGGCGCAGAACCGCCTCACGACAATTTCAAACACCTTGATTGGCCGCCCGCATGGTCCGGCTGGTACCAAGATGGGGAATTAATCCCTTCTTGGAGAATGAAATGACCCAGATTCGTGCGCTGTTTGCCGGCCTTGTTGCCCTCTTCCTCGTAGCGGCCTCCCCGGCGTCGGCTGCGGAGGTTCAGCCCTACAGCCCCGAGGCGCTGGCCGAGGCCCAAAGTGCGGGAAAGCCGATCCTGGTGGATGTCTATGCTGCCTGGTGCCCCACGTGCCGGGCGCAGAAGCCGATTATCGAGGAACTGACGCAGCAGCCTAAGTACGAGAAACTGCTCATCCTCAGAGCCGATTTCGATAAGGACAAGGATGTCCTCAAGGCGTTGAACGTGCGCTCTCAAAGCACGCTGATCGTGTTCAAGGGCAAGGATGAGCTTGTCCGGTCGGTCGGGTCCACGAGCCCGGTGGCCATCGAAGGCATGCTCGATCTGACGCTGTAAGCATCCGGCCGGAGCCACATCATGCTCGCAACACTCGGGCTCGCGCTACTTGCCGGCCTCCTGTCGGTGCTATCGCCTTGCGTCCTGCCGCTGCTTCCCATCGTGTTCGGCACGGCGCAGAGCGAGCACCGGCTTGGTCCGGCAGCGCTGGCACTGGGCGTGGCGATCTCCTTCACCCTGATCGGCCTGTTCGTGGCGACGATCGGCTTTGCCATCGGCCTGGATACGGATGTGTTCCGGCTTGTGGCGGCGATGCTCCTCATTGCCGTGGGCGTTGTGCTGCTCGTGCCGCGTCTGCAAGCGCAGGTCGCCGTGGCGGCCGGCCCGGTCGGCAACTGGGTCGAGGATCGCTTCGGCGGGTTCTCCGGCACGAGTTTATGGGGTCAGTTTGGCGTCGGCGTTCTTCTCGGCGCGGTCTGGGCCCCGTGCGTCGGTCCGACCTTGGGCGCGGCGTCCGTGCTCGCGGCCAAGGGCGAGGACCTGGGGCAAGTCGCCTTGACCATGCTCGCCTTCGGTGTCGGCGCGGCGCTGCCGCTGATGGCGTTGGGCTTTGCCTCGCGCGAGGCCATGCTGCGCTGGCGCGGTAAGTTGGCCGAGGCCGGCAGAGGCGGCAAGATGCTGCTGGGGATCGTGCTCGTCGCTGTCGGGCTTCTGGTGGCGACCGGCGCGGATAAGACGCTCGAGGCTTGGCTCGTCAGCGCGTCTCCGGATTGGCTCACCAGCCTGACCACGCGTTACTAGATGCGAGCCGCGACCGGCGGCGGCTCTTACGGCTCCAGTTCCGTATCCCAGTACAGATAGTCGAGCCAGCTTTCGTGGAGATAGTTCGGCGGGAACAGCCGACCGTTGCGATGCAGTTCGAACACAGTCGGGCGATAAGGCGTTTGCGCGGGCCACATCTTGCCTCGGCTCGGCATTTCGCCACCCTTGGCCAGGTTGCAGGGCGCACACGCCGTGACCACGTTGTCCCACCGCGTGAGGCCGCCTCGGTTCCGGGGAATGAGGTGGTCGAAGGTGAGATCCTGACCGGTCCCGCAATATTGGCAGGTGAAGCGGTCGCGCAGGAAGACGTTGAATCGGGTGAACGCGGGGTAGAGCGCCGGGCGCACGTAGCTCTTGAGTGAGACCACGCTCGGCAGCTTCATCTCGAAGGAGGGCGAGTGCACCGCGTAATCGTATTCGGAGACGATGTTCACTCGGTCGAGGAAAACGGCCTTCACCGTATCCTGCCAATTCCAAAGAGAGAGCGGGTAATAGGAGAGGGGCCGGTAGTCAGCATTCAGCACAAGAGCGGGGTAAGTCCCCGGTGCGGCCGATGCTGTTGCGACGTTCAAGGCCCTCAAGTCCTCTTCGTTGCCCGTCGCACTCGGGTCCAACCTCAGTTGTCGCGGGAGATACTATAAGCACGTGTCACGAATGTGAAGGACCCTAGATGATGTGATTGTGACACCCTCAACCCGCAATCAGGGTGCCCGCGAACGCCTGCTTGAGGAACTCGCCGCCGAGGCGCAACCCATCGCCGTCGATCCCGTGGCCGATGCCGCGGCTCACATGCCACTGCACGCTCAAACCCGCCTGACCCAAGGCTTCGCGGGCCATGGTCATCGCCTCGACCGGGATCACCTCGTCCATGTCGCCGTGGACGAGAAGGATGGCCGGTCCCTCTCCAGGGGGCGGCAGCCCCTCCATTGTCGCCAGCGCGCCGGAATAACCGACGATCGCCGCGGGCCTTGCTTGGCGGGTCAGTCCCACGGCCAGCGCCATCATCGTGCCTTGGCTGAAGCCCACCAGCGCGAGCGATTCGGCCGTCAGCCCCTGGCGTTCGAGTTCGGCATCGAGAAACGAATCGAGGGCCGGCGCCGCGCGTTTGACCCCGGCCGCGATGATCGACATGTCGCCCATGGACAGGTCGAACCATTGGCGGCCCATGGGGGCCATGCCGCAGGGCTCGGGCGCATGAGGCGACACGAAGGCCGCGTGCGGCAGGAGCGGCGCCCATTCGCGTCCGAGGGCGATCAGGTCGTTTCCGTCCGCGCCGTAGCCATGGAGGAAGACGACAAGTTGCTTGGGTGCCCCGCCGGCGGCTGGCGCCAAGCGGGGACCATCAAGCTCGGAAGTTGTCATAGGACTGCCGGAACCTGCGCTATTGAGTCCTAGTCGTCGCCGCCGTCGACATCGTCGGCGGACTTGGCATTGAGCTGACCGTAATTCTGAGCGCCGATGTCGCTCAGGAGGCCAAGCTGGGTCTCAATATAATCGATGTGGCCTTCCTCGTCCTTCAAAAGCTCTTCGAACAGCAGCATGCTGACATAGTCCTCTTCGTCGCGGCAGGCCGCGCGGGCTTCCATGTAGAGCGCACGGGCGCTGTACTCAGCCTTGAGGTCGCATTCCAGGATCTCTTTGACATTCTGCCCGATCATGAGCGGATCGAGCTTCTGCATGTTCGGGAAACCCTCGAGGAAGATAATGCGCGTGACGAGCTTGTCCGCGTGCTGCATCTCCTCGATCGACTCTTCGCGCTCTTTCGCGGCGAGCTTCTGATAGCCCCAGTCGTCGAGCAGACGATAGTGCAGCCAATACTGGTTCACCGCTGTCAGCTCATGCGTCAACGACTTGTTCAGATAGTCGATTACCCGTGGATTGCCCTTCATCGGAACCTCATCTCCATTTACAGTTTAGAATAGTTATAAGGTAATTCCTCAAGCCTGGCTAGTCCGCAGGTGGCGTATCGTCGAAGGGAGACCGGTGCGGAAACGAGGCTGCGGACACGGGTCCCTCCTCATCGTACCCGACGATCAGTTTCACCACCAATGGCATGCAATCCCCGCATTTCGGCCGCTTGCCGAGCGTTTTGTAGATCAGCCCGGGCGTCAGGACGACGAACGGATCCTTCGTCCGCAGTGACGCGACGGCTTCGTGAATCTCCTCCGACGTGAGGACGGTGCAAGAGCAGATGATCATCGTGTGCTTCTAGGTGTAGCGCGTGCCTTTGTCTCCGGTCCCGCGGGGATAGCCGCACCTGAGCGGGACGCCTTGAGTGCGTCAGGCTTCGCCACGGCGGCTTTCGCGCGAGAAAACTGCGGAGTTCCGGTCTTTAAAGCGGGGGCTTAGGGAATCGTCAACCAAGCCACTTAGCGGCCTTTTAAATCATCTCCCCGATGCTCGGGCTTACGAACATGCAAGCTGACTATCTGGTGGGGCAAAAATGCAGGTTAATGAATTTCGCGCCGACGATCTGTACGGGCAGATCGAAGGCCTCGTCGCGCAACTCGAGGCGGAGCGGCAGGCGCGCGCGGCGGCGGAGGCAGCGAACGCAGGGACCCTGGGGCTTCTCGACGTCGTCAGCAAAAAGCTGCGCCCGCCGATGGAATCCGTCACGGCGTTGACCGACCGGATCCTCGACGGGCCGCTCAATCTTGCGCAGCGGCGCGACGCGGAAACCCTGTCCCATTCGATGCATCGCATCTTGAGCGCGCTGACCGAAGTGCTCGACTTCAGCACGCTCCAGTCGGGCGAGGCCGACTTTTCGGTGGAGCCCTTCGATTTTCACGCCCTCGTCCGCGAAACAGCCTCCGCCTTGCAGGCTTGCGCCGCGGCCAAGGGGCTGACCAGCAGCGTCGACATGGCGTCGAATTGCCCCCGCTATATCGTCGGGGACGCCATGCGCGTCCGCCAGGTACTGATGGCGTTGATGGAGACCTCCATCAAAGCCACGGCCGAAGGGTCGATCCGCCTTTACGTCAGCGTCAACGACGCCGCCTCGCCGGTGACCGTTCGTTTCGACATTACCGACACCAGCCCCGGCATGACCCCAGAGCAACAGGCCCGCCTGTTCCAGCCTTCGACCGATATGTCGCGGTCCGACGGCGGTCTTGGCCTGCCGATCGCGCAGCGGATCGCCGAGGCCATGGGGGGCGAGGTCTCGTGTGACAGCGCCTTGGGACAAGGGGCGCTGTACTGGTTCACGTTCAAGGCCCTGGTGTCCGAACAAGAGACCGCCAAGCGATCCTCGCAGCCCGCCCCAGCCGACATGCTCGAACTCGACGAGGTGGATGTCGTCGATGCGGATGTCATTGCTTTCGAGCAGCCGTTGACCGGCAGCCTGGCGGCCGAGCGGGCCATGGCGGAGATGCTTGAGACGCCGGTGCCTGAGCCGGAACCGTTGCCCGAACCTGAGCCGATGCCTGAGCCGGAACCGAAGCCCGAACAGGTGCCCGCGCGCTCGGCGCGGCGCAAGCCGGAGCAGAAGCGTGACCATGCCGGCTCGTTGGCAGGACATGCGCTCATGATCGAAGACAACACGGTCAACCGGCTTCTGATCGGAGCGTATCTCGACGAGTTCGGGCTGACGTTCGATGTCGCCGAGACAGGGGCTGCGGCGCTGATGTGCCTGGCCCAGCGCTCCTATGACGTTGTGCTCATGGACACCGTGCTTCCCGACTATCGGGGGCTCCAATTGGCGCAGCGCATCCGGTCCCAGGAATCGGTCTCGGCGCATGTGCCGATCGTTGCGCTCGCGACATTGTCGGACACGGAAGACGAGAAGTCGTATGTCGAAGCGGGCGTGAATGCGTCAGTCGACAAGCCCATTCAGGGTCTCGATCTCTACGCGGCGCTCGTGCCGCTGGTCCCGGCGAAACAGGAAGACGCCGACGAAGAGGACTGGACCCCGGTCTACTAGGCCTTCCCTGCGCGCGTTCGCTAGCCGGCTTTGGCCAAAGCGTCGGCATTCTGGTCAACGAGATTGACGATTCCGGTCATGATCTCGTTGAGCTGGAAGTCCTTGGGCGTGTAGACCGCCGAAGCGCCGCACTGCTTCAGGATGTTGACGTCTTCCTGCGGAATGATGCCGCCCACGACGACGGGGACGTCGCTCATGCCGGCCTCGCGAAGCTTCTGCACCACATCGCGCACGAGCGAGACGTGGCTTCCCGACAGGATCGAGAGCCCGACAACGTGCGCCTTGGATTCTTTCGCTTGTGCGACGATCTCGGCGGGAGTCAGACGAATGCCGTCATAGACCACTTTCATGCCCACGTCGTCGGCGCGCACGGCAATCTGCTCCGCGCCGTTGGAGTGGCCGTCGAGGCCCGGCTTTCCGACGACAAAAGTCAGCGTGCGGCCTAGCTTGCCGGAAACCTCGCTGACGAGATCGCGGATTTCCGCCATGCGCGCTTCGTCGACAACATGCGCCGCGCCGATGCCGGTCGGGGCTCTGTATTCGCCGAAGACTTCGCGCAGCACCGCGCCCCACTCGCCGGTGGTGACGCCGGCTTTGGCGGCTTCGATTGACGGCGGCATGATGTTGCGGCCCTCGCTTGCGGCTTCCTTCAGCTCGGTGAGAGCCTTGTTGACGGCGGCATTGTCGCGATTCTGGCGCCACGCCTGGAGCGCGGCGACCTGTTCGAGCTCTACCGATTCCGGAACCGTGAGGATACCTTCGACGCCGGAGTCCAGCGGCGAGGGCTCGGTCTCGGTATAACGATTGACGCCCACGAGAACCTGGTCGCCCCGCTCGATATCGGCAATGCGGAGCGCGTTGGAGGCGATCAAAGCCTCCTTCATGTAATCGATGCTGGCCACCGCGCCGCCCATGGCGTCGATCTTGGCGAGTTCGGCGCGGGCCTGCTCCTTCAGCTCCTCGACCTTCCTGTCGATTACCTCGGAGCCGTCGAAGATGTCTTGATATTCCAGAAGGTCGGTCTCGTAGGCGACGATCTGCTGCAGCCGCAGCGACCATTGCTGATCCCAGGGGCGCGGCAAACCTAGCGCTTCGTTCCAAGCGGGAAGCTGCACGGCGCGGGCGCGCGCCTTCTTCGACAGCGTCACCGCCAGCATCGAAAGCAAAATGCGGTACACGTTGTTTTCGGGCTGCGGCTCGGTCAGGCCGAGAGAGTTGACCTGCACGCCGTAGCGGAAGCGGCGCAACTTGGGCTCCTCGACGCCATAACGATTGAGCGCGATCTCGTCCCACAGATCCACAAACGCCCGCATCTTCGAGATCTCGGTGATGAAGCGGACACCCGCATTGACGAAGAAGCTGATGGCGGCGACGACCTTGGGAAATCTCTCCTCTGGAACCTCGCCGGACTCCTTGACGCGGTCGAGCACGGCCTGCGCCGTGGCCAGTGCGAAGGCGAGTTCCTGGGCCGGCGTCGCGCCCGCTTCCTGCAAGTGGTAGGAGCAGACATTGGTCGGATTCCACTTCGGCACTTCTTGGTTCGTGAAGACGATCACGTCCTTGATAAGCCGCAACGAAGGGTCCGGCGGGAACACGTAAGTGCCGCGCGAGAGATATTCCTTAATGATGTCGTTCTGCGTCGTGCCGGTGAGCTTGGTCCGGTCCGTGCCTTGCTCGTCCGCGAGCGAGATGTAGAGCGACAGCAACCACGCCGCCGGCGCGTTGATGGTCATCGAGGTATTCATTTCGCCGAGCGGAATGCCGTCGAGCAGCGTCCGCATGTCGCCGAGATGGGAGACGGGCACGCCGACTTTGCCTACCTCGCCGCGGGCCAGCGGAGAATCGGAGTCGTAGCCGGTCTGCGTCGGCAGATCGAAGGCGATGGAAAGGCCGGTTTGCCCCTTGGAGAGGTTCTTCCGATAGAGTTCGTTCGAAGCCTTGGCCGTCGAATGGCCCGCATAGGTGCGGAACATCCACGGTTTATCGCGCACCGGCTTGTCGCTGTCTGTGTTGCCGCTCATAGCTCTTGCTGAAACCGTCCCCTGTTCGTGTGCGGTGCATCGAAGCATGCCCGGGGCGTGCGGGCAATATGCCGTTAGAAGCGTTGTAAATCGCCCTGCCGGGCCTTTGAAAGCCTCAAAAGTGATCGCCGCCGCTTACCGGCGGGTTGCCCCGGAAGTGATTCTTCCTCTGGCAAGAGGCGATTCTTTTTGCTAACCCTCCTGACCGATTAAGGCAGCCCTGCCAAAATTTGGGCATTTCCATGTGAGCCCCGGCGTTTTCAGTGCGGGCAGGCGGACAAGGTCTGCGGCCCGCAAAGATGTTGCAGTCGCGAGATGGATCGAAGACAATTCTCGCAAATGCAAAAAAGCGCCCCGACAAATAGAGGACTGGGGGGACAACCGGATGAATGAGATGTCGATAGGTGAAGTTTCAGCGGACGCACCCGCAACGCGCGGCGAAATCAAGGATCTCTATGAGATCGGCGAGATTCCGCCCCTGGGCCACGTGCCGAAGAACATGTACGCCTGGGCGATCCGCCAGGACCGCGAGGGTCCTCCCGATCAGGCCATGCAGGTCGAGGTGGTTCCGACCTGGGAACTGGACTCCCACGACGTACTCGTTCTCGTGATGGCTGCGGGCGTCAACTACAACGGCGTTTGGGCTTCGCTCGGCACGCCGGTTTCCATGTTCAACGTCCATAAGAACCCGTTCCATATCGCCGGTTCCGACGCTTCGGGCATTGTCTGGGCCGTCGGGTCCAAGGTGAAGCGCTGGAAGGTCGGCGACGAAGTCGTCATCCACTGCAACCAGGACGACGGCGACGACGAAGAGTGCAACGGCGGCGATCCGATGTTCTCCACGTCTCAGCGCATTTGGGGCTACGAGACGCCGGACGGGTCGTTTGCGCAGTTTGCGCGCGTGCAGGATCGTCAGCTTCTGCCGCGTCCGCAGCACCTAACCTGGGAGGAAGCGGCTTGTTACACGCTGACCCTCGCGACGTCTTACCGCATGCTGTTCGGCCATCGGCCGCACACCCTGAAGCCGGGACACAATGTCCTGGTCTGGGGCGCCTCGGGCGGTCTGGGCTCCATGGCGATCCAGCTCTGCGCGACCGCCGGCGCCAACGCCATCGGCGTGGTTTCCGAGGACGACAAGCGCGACTTCGTGATGTCGCTCGGCGCCAAGGGCGTCATCAACCGCAAGGACTTCAATTGCTGGGGGCAGTTGCCGAAGGTGGGCTCGCCCGAGTTTGATACTTGGCTGAAAGAAGCGCGCAAGTTCGGCAAGGCCATCTGGGACATCACTGGTAAGGGCGTGAACGTCGACTGCGTGTTCGAGCATCCGGGCGAGGCGACTTTCCCGGTCTCCACCCTGATCGTGAAGCGCGGCGGCATGGTCGTGTTCTGCGCGGGCACCACCGGCTACAACCTGACCATGGACGCACGCTACGTCTGGATGCATCAGAAGCGCGTCCAGGGCTCGCACTTCGCGCATCTGCAGCAGGCGAGCATGGCGAACAAGCTGGTGATCGAGCGTCACATCGATCCGTGCATGTCCGAAGTGTTCCCGTGGGATCAGATCCCCAAGGCGCATATGCGCATGTGGAACAACGAGCACCGTCCCGGCAACATGGCCGTGCTGGTGAGCGCGCCCGTCACCGGTCTTCGCACTTTCGAGGACGTGATCGAGGCGAGCGAAGAGACTCACGGCAAGGCCTAACAGCCCGGCCGGTTCTGGAATTCGGCTGCTCCGGCAGCCGTAGGCGCGCCTCGGGCATTCGGTCCGGGGCGCGTTGTACTTTCATGTCCCCCAAGCCGATTGGGGTTTGACTCGCACTGCCGCGCGCGGTTCGGTGTGGAACAAACCTCGATCGCACGACCGGAGGAACCCGACGTTGACCGCCACCGAATCGATGACCGACCGTTTGATCCCGCTCCTTGACGCCGCCGCCGAGGCGGCCGGAACCCTGGGCGCTGCAGCCACCGAGGCCGTAAAAGCCAAGGTTGCCCCGGACGGCAAGGTCGACAATGCCGCGCTGGAGCGCGAGGAGCATATCGCCCATGGCCTGGCCTGGATTGCCACCTATGTCGAGGGCATCCGGCAGATGGCTGACTATGCCAAGCGCACCTCCGAAGAGGGGCGATTCGGTGAGTTGGAGGGACTGCTTACCCAGATCGTGATCGGCGAGTATCTGGCGCAGCTCGCGGGCGGCGTCGTCATGAGTCAAGGTGAGACTATCCGCCTGCACGAGCTCGGGGTGCCGGACGCAGCGAAGGAAGCATTTCTGACCGACAACGTCGTGGCCCTCATCCAGGGCGTGACGCCCGAGATGCGCGCGCGCGTTTCGACCTTGATCCAGGACGCCGAGGGCGCCGCGGCGGCCAATTTCGGCGATCCGGGTCTCGACGAGACTTTCGAGGAAATCCGAAACGAGATGCGGCGCTTCTCTCTGGCCGAGGTGGTGCCTCATGCGCAGGAGTGGCACCTCAAGGACGATTACATTCCGCTCGAGCTGGTCAACCAGATGGCCGAACTCGGCGTGTTCTCGCTGACGCTGCCGGAAGAACTCGGCGGCTTGGGTCTCGGCAAGGAAGCCATGTGCGTCGTCTCCGAGGAGCTGTCACGCGGTTATATCGGCGTGGGCTCGCTCGGCACGCGCTCGGAGATCGCCGAGGAACTGATCCACAACGGCGGCACCGACGCCCAGAAGGAAGAGTGGCTGCCGAAGATCGCCAGCGGCGAGATCCTGCCCACGGCTGTCTTCACCGAGCCGAACACGGGCTCCGACCTTGCTTCGCTGACAACGCGCGCTGTGAAGGACGGCGACGTCTACAAAATCACCGGCCAGAAGACCTGGATCACCCATGCCGCGCGCGCCGATCTCATGACCGTGCTGGCGCGTACCGACCCGAACGAGAAGGGTTATCGCGGCCTGTCGATGTTCCTGGCGCCGAAGCCGCGCGGTACGGACGAGAAACCTTTCCCGGCAGCCGGCATGTCCGGCGGCGAGATCGAAGTGCTCGGCTATCGCGGCATGAAGGAGTTCGATATCTCTTTCGACAATTTCGAAGTGCCGGCGGCCAATCTTCTCGGCGGCGTCGAAGGTCAGGGCTTCAAGCAGCTCATGCAGACCTTCGAGGCGGCGCGCATCCAGACGGCCGCACGGGCCATCGGCGTGGCGCAGTCCGCGCTCGATATCGGCCTTCGGTACGGCATGGAGCGTGTCCAGTTCGGCAAGCCGATCATCAATTTCCCGCGCGTGTCCGACAAGCTGGCCATGATGGCGGCGGAAATTTTGTTCGCCCGGCAGCTCACCTACTACTCGGCGCGCAAGAAGGATCACGGCGAGCGCTGCGATCTGGAAGCGGGCATGGCAAAGCTTCTCGCCGCGCGTGTGGCCTGGGCGGCAGCCGACAATGCGCTGCAGATCCATGGCGGCAACGGCTTCGCGCTCGAATATACGATCAGCCGGGTGCTGTGCGATGCGCGCATCCTGTCGATCTTCGAGGGCGCGGCCGAGATCCAGGCTCATGTGATCGCGCGGCGCCTGCTCGAGCTGTGAGTATGAGCCATGAGTAATGCGGCCGAGCCCATCGCGTCCAAACGGTCATTGATAGGGCTCGGCGTTGCGCTGCTGATCTGCTTTGCCGCGTCGCTCATCGGCAGCGCCTTCACCACGCCGAATCTCGCCTGGTACGCCACGCTCGAGAAGCCGGGCTTCACGCCGCCGAACAGCGTCTTCCCCGTCGTGTGGACGATCCTGTACGCCGTGATGGCGGTGTCGGCGTGGCTCGTCTGGCGGCGCCCGTCCGACGAGGGCGACAAGAAGACGGCCCTGACCTGGTTCGGCATCCAACTCGCGCTGAACGTGCTCTGGTCCTTCGCGTTCTTTCAGATGCACAGCCCCATCGCCGGTCTTGCGGTGATCTTGTGGCTGCTGGTCGCAATCGTTCTGACCATGGTGTTTTTCGACCGGGTCAGCCGGGTGGCCGCGCTCCTTCTCGTCCCCTATCTGCTTTGGGTCGGCTTCGCCGCCGGCTTGAACTTCGCGATCTGGGCCCTGAACGCCGGCGCGGCTTAAGGGCGGCGGTATGGCGCAGCACTCCGTCCTTATCACAGGCTGTTCGTCCGGGATCGGGCTCGCGGCAGCGGAGACGATGAAGACCCGCGGCTGGCGCGTGTTCGCCACGGCCCGCGAGCCGGAAGACTTGGCGCGCCTCAAGGACGAGGTCGGCGTCGAGAGCGTCTATCTCGACTACACGGAACCCGATTCGATTGCGGCCGCTGCCGATCACGTCCGGGCGGCCACGGATGGGACGCTGACCGCACTCTTCAACAACGGCGCCTACGGCCAGGCCGGCGCGATCGAAGATCTGCCGACCGAGGCGCTGCGGGCGCAGTTCGAGGCCAATGTGTTCGGCTGGCACGATCTGACGCGCCGGGTGATCGCGCCCATGCGGGCCCGCAACGAGGGGCGCATCGTTCAGTGCTCCTCCGTCCTCGGCCTGCTTGCCGCGCCCTATCGCGGGGCCTATTGCGCCTCGAAATTCGCCATCGAGGCGCTGACGGATACGCTCCGCATGGAGTTGAAGGACACCGGCATCCACGTGAGCTTGATCGAGCCGGGGCCCATTCGCACGCGTTTCATCGAGACGGCGATCAAGCACTACAAGCAGAATATCGACATGGAGAATTCGGCCCATGCCGAGATCTACCGTGAACGGCTTGCAAAGATGGAAGACGGCGGGCAGATGGCGTTCAAGCTCGAGCCGGAGGCGGTTTGCCGCCGGCTTGTTCATGCGCTCGAAGCGAAGCGTCCCAAGACGCGTTACTACGTAACCGTCCCGACCTTTGTGGGTGCTTACTTGCGCCGAATTCTGCCGACGCGCGCGCTCGATTTTGTCGCCGCGAAGAACTAGACTCATTCGTTTGGCGCGGACTGCGCCCAAACACAGCCCGTCAAACGGGAGCTCTTGGAGGCCGCTTTGGAATACGCTCTTCGCTGGATTTTGCCGTTCGCGGTCTTGGCGGTCGTGATCGTCCTGATCCTCGGCCTGTTCAACATGCTTAGGGGCAACAATCCCAATCTCAGCCAGAAATTGATGCGCGCCCGCGTCCTTTTGCAGCTCGCCGCCCTTATCGTAGCGATGGCAATTGCCTATCTTGCGGGGATGCGTCCCCACTAGGCAGGGTTGACCCCTTGCAGGGCAGGGCTACGCTGTTTCGATAGAGCAGGGCAGCGGTCGGCGCGCCCGGCCCTTTGGGAGCCGCTCCATGGAGCGTTGCCCCCGCGGGCCATCGTTTGGGGCAATATGGTCAAACTCAACAAGATCTACACGCGAACCGGCGACGATGGGACGACGGCGCTCGGCACGGGCGACCGCGTGGCCAAATACGATTTGCGCGTGGAGGCCTACGGCACGGTCGACGAGACCAATGCGACGATCGGGCTTGCGCGGGTTCACACCGGCACTTCAGATCCCAAACTCGACGCCATGCTGATGCGCGTCCAGAACGATCTCTTCGATCTCGGTGCCGATCTCTGTTTTCCCGAGGAGATGAAGAAGGGCGAAGCGGCGCTTCGTGTCAGCGACGCTCAGATCTCGCGTCTCGAATCGGAAATCGACGCGATGAACGGCGACCTCGACCCGCTCCGTTCGTTTGTTCTGCCGGGCGGCTCTCCCGCCGCGGCCTATCTGCATCTGGCCCGGACGGTTTGCCGCCGGGCCGAGCGCTTGGTCGTTGCGCTTGCGGCGCGCCCCGACGAGCCCGTCAGCACGCAAGCGGTCGGTTATATCAACCGGCTTTCGGATTTCCTGTTCGTTGCGGCCCGCTACGCAAACGACAAGGGCGCATCCGACGTGTTGTGGGTTCCCGGTCAGAACCGCTGAAGCGGGGTGATGCGCCCGTGTTCATCCCCCTCCACGACACCAACCCTCTCAAGAAGATCAGCTATCCCTATGTGACGGTAGGGCTCATCGCCCTCAATGTGGCGATCTATGTGGTCTTGCAAACGGGCTGGGTGGCGCCGCTGGAGGACGAAGATCTGACCGCCTTCGCGGTTGTCCCGGCTCAGTTCCTTGCGAACAGCGCGGGCGACAGCCCCTTCCTTGCGTCCGGCAGCGTCTTGGTCCCCGAACGGCTCACGCTCGTGACGTACATGTTTCTGCACGGCGGCTGGGTTCACCTGATCGGCAACATGCTGTTCCTGTGGGTCTTCGGCGACAATATCGAGGACGCGATGGGGCATATGCGCTTTATCATGTTCTACCTGATGTGCGGGATCTTCGCTGCGCTCGCCCACACCTACATGCTGTCGCAGTCCGACCTTCCGCTGATCGGCGCATCGGGCGCGGTGGCCGGTGTGATTTCCGCCTATTTGATCCTGCATCCGAAGGTCAAAGTCTGGGTGCTGGCTCTCTGGCGCATTCCGATCCGCATCACTGCCGCCTGGGCGCTGGGCATCTGGATCGTCGCACAATTCGCCAATCTATTCTTCGCGAGCGAGGAGGCTGTCGCCTGGTGGGCGCATCTCGGCGGGCTGCTCTCGGGGGCCCTTCTGATCCTCTTCATGCGGCGGCGGGGAGTGCTGCTTTTCGACCGTACGCGAGGCGGCGCCTAAGGCTTCAGACGCTGCAATTCGGCGCCTCGTGCCACCATTGACTTGAGACATTTCGGGCTTTACGGTCGCCGCCATTTCGCACGTGCGAGATATTGGCTTTGGGGCAAGTCAAACCCTCGTGGGGACCAAAAAGACCATATGAAAATCTTAGTACCCATCAAACGCGTCATCGATTCCAACGTGAAGGTCCGGGTGAAGTCCGACGGGACGGGGGTCGACCTGGCCAACGTCAAAATGTCGATGAATCCGTTTTGCGAGATCGCCGTCGAGGAAGCCGTCCGTATGAAAGAGCGCGGTGAGGCCAGCGAAGTCGTGGCCGTCTCGATCGGTAACGCCAAGGCCCAGGATACGCTGCGGACGGCACTCGCCATGGGCGCGGATCGTGCCATTTTGGTGAAGACCGACCAGACCGTGGAGCCGCTCGCCGTGGCCAAAGTGCTGCAGGCCGTGGTCAAGAACGAGACGCCGGATCTCGTCATTCTCGGCAAGCAGGCCATCGATGACGATTGCAATCAGACGGGGCAGATGCTGGCCGGCCTTCTGGATGTGCCGCAGGGCACGTTCGCCTCGAAGGTCGAGCTTGACGGCGACAAGGTGAAGGTGACCCGCGAGGTCGACGGCGGCCTGGAGACGGTGTCGCTCTCAAAGCCGGCCGTGATCACCACGGATCTTCGTCTGAACGAGCCGCGCTATGCCTCGCTGCCGAACATCATGAAGGCGAAGAAGAAGCCGATCGACGAGACGACCCCTGAAGAGCTCGGCGTCGATATCGCGCCGCGGCTGAAGGTGGTCGCGGTCAATGAGCCCAAGGCGCGCGAGGCCGGGATCAAGGTCGACGACGTGGCGACCCTTGTCGACAAACTCAAGAATGAAGCGGGGGTTCTGTAGATGGCCGTCCTGCTGCTCGCGGAGCACGACAACAAGACACTCGCACCGGCGACTGCCAAGGCGCTCACCGCCGCGAAGGCGTTTGGAAGCGACGTGGATATCCTGGTTGCCGGCGAAGACTGCCAAGCCGCGGCCGACGAGGCCGCCAAGCTTGATGGGGTCCGCAAGGTATTGCTGGCCGATGCGCCGCAACTGGGCCACCGCCTTGCCGAGGACACGACGGCGACGATTTTACCGCTCATGTCGGACTATTCGGTCCTGCTTGCGCCCGCGACAACCATGGGCAAGAACGTGCTGCCGCGTGTGGCCGCATTGCTCGACGTGGGACAGATCTCCGACATCATCGAGGTAAAGTCGCCTGACACGTTCGTGCGGCCGATCTATGCCGGCAATGCGCTGGAGACCGTCCAGACGTCGGACAAGACCATTGTCGCCACCGTGCGCACGACGGCTTTCGCGGCGACGGGCGAGGGCGGTTCAGCGAGCGTCGAGACTGTTGGCGCCGGTGACGAGGTGCCGTCCTCCAGTTTTGTCGGCGCCGAGATCACCGAGAGCGAGCGGCCCGAGTTGACGGCGGCCCGCGTGGTGATTTCCGGCGGCCGCGGCATGGAGTCCGGCGAGAATTTCGAGAAGCTTATCGCGCCGGTCGCCGACCGGCTCGGGGCGGCAATCGGTGCGTCGAGAGCAGCCGTGGACTCTGGTTTCATGCCGAACGATTATCAGGTCGGCCAGACCGGCAAAGTCGTTGCGCCCGAGCTTTATGTCGCCGTCGGTATTTCAGGCGCCATTCAGCATCTCGCGGGCATGAAAGATTCCAAGGTGATCGTAGCGATCAACAAGGATGCGGAAGCCCCGATCTTCCAGGTTGCGGACTACGGTCTCGTTGGCGATCTGTTTGAGGTTTTGCCTGAGCTCAATGAGGAGCTGAAGAAGGCAGGCTACGGAGACTAGTCACGTGCGTGCAGCGTGCGTGATTGGCTTGGCAAGTCACGATGGGCCGGCCGCTTGCCGGTCCCTTTTCGGAGCAGGAGCGTAGAGTGGAGCCTATTCGTAAAGTGGGCGTCGTTGGCGCGGGCCAGATGGGACGCGGCATCGCGCATGTGGTCGCGCTCAGCGGCTACGATGTGGCCATCAACGACCTTTCCAAAGAGGCTTATGACGCGGCCGTCGGGGCGATCACCAAGAATCTGACGCGCCAGGCCTCCAAGGGGAAGATCACCGAGGACGAGAAGAATGCGGCTCTCGGCCGGATTTCGTTCGCGGAGAATTACGAAGGCTTCTCGGACGCGGATCTCGTTATCGAGGCGGCGACCGAAGACGAAACGGTCAAGCGCAAGATCTTCGTAGCGGTGTGTCCGTTCCTCAAGCCCGATGCGATCCTTGCGACGAACACGTCCTCGATTTCCATCACGCGTCTCGCCGCCACGACCGACCGGCCCGAGCGCTTCATCGGCATGCATTTCATGAATCCGGTTCCGGTCATGGAGCTGGTGGAGATGATCCGCGGCATCGCGACCGACGATGCGACCTTCGCGCGCTCCAGGGAGCTTGTGAGCTCGCTGGGCAAGACCATCGCGGTGTCGGAAGATTTTCCCGCCTTCATGGTCAACCGTATCCTGCTGCCGATGATCAACGAAGCGGTCTACACGCTTTACGAGGGCGTGGGTTCCGTGGACGCGATCGATACGGCGATGCGGCTTGGGGCAAACCATCCGATGGGGCCCTTGCAGCTTGCCGATTTCATCGGATTGGATACCTGCCTGTCCATCATGCAGGTCCTCTACGAGGGACTTGCGGATTCGAAGTATCGGCCATGCCCGCTCCTCGTGAAATACGTCGAAGCCGGATGGCTGGGCCGCAAGAGCAATCGCGGTTTCTACGACTACCGTGGCGACGAGCCGATGCCCACGCGCTAACGCGCCAGACTTCAATTGGCATTGCGCCGGGTAGGCTCGTGTTCTGCCCTTGGGGAGGAAAGCAATGAGCTCTTCAATCACGCGTTTTGCAGGCCTTCTGGTGGCGCTCACCGTGCTCGTTGCAGGTCACGGTGCGTTCGCTGCCTGCGATCCCGAGAACGCCCTGTATGAAGACGATTTCGAGTTCCTCGATGTCTCATGGGGGGCCGCCGACAACAGCATTCTTGTCTCTGACGGCGCGCTCGAGATCAGAGGCTCGGGCGGTGTGGTCAACCTCGAGACGAAGACGAAGGCCGCGGCGGTCTGCGTCGACGTGAGCATCGAGGAAGCATCGAACGTTTCGGACAGTCCCGCGGGCGTCGTGTTCTGGTGGCAGGACTGGCAGAACTATTACGCGGTCTTCGTCTGGGCCGACGGCTGGATTGAGGTGCGCCGCATGGAAGACGGCGAGTCGAAGACCTTGTTCACCCAGGAAACCAAAGCGCTCAACACAGGCACCGGTGCCGTGAACAACATCGAGCTTGCCCTGCAGCCGAAAGACGCGACGCTGTTCGTAAACGGCACAGAGGTTCGCCGCTTTAAGGCGAAGCGTCCCAAGGATGGCGGCGCCGTAGGTCTTTACGGCATTTCGCCGGACGACGCGCCCGGCACGTTCACCTTCGACAATCTCATCGTCAACGAACGCTAGGCCAGGCTGGTTAGCGGCCGAAGAGCCAATCCTTGAAAGTGGCGCGTCCGCGTCTTGTGTCGTCGGCGATATCCATGCGCGGCGCAAGGTTTGGCTCGGCGCGCTGTGGAGAGGGCGGCGACGGCGCGCGCAGGTCCCGCGTCGCCGATCGGGTCATGGCCTCGCGGGGCGCGCCTGGATCCGTCGCGTGCGGGCTTGCGGCCACGCGCGAGCGTTCGCCGTCCGGCAGGTCCGCATGCGCCAGCCGCGGGTTCGGTCCGGGTCTTGCCCTACGCGGCGAGGTCCTGATGTTGGACAAAGAATGCCGCTGGCCGCGATTCTCCCGCACGGCTCGCGAGGCTCGCTCCTGATCGAGATGCGCGGGGTCCAGCCGGGGCGCCGACGAGGGCTGCATACGGCTGGTGGTTTCGCTCTCGATGGCGCCGGCGGATGCTGTGCTGACGCAGATCAGCAACGCCGCGGCGAGCGCTTTGACGGGGAACTTGAGCATCGTTGTTTCTTACGTCCACCGGGCCTTGCCGGCAAGACGCCCCTCAAGCCCCCTCGCGCTTGGCGTTCGGAAGGAGCGCGCCGGACAGGGTCTCAAGGCGTGCCTCGATCCGCGCAAGCCGCGCATCGATCGACGGGGCGGTGATGGGGTTCTCGCTTGCGATCATTTCCGGCGCGTGCGCGTCAGGATTTCCTTCCAGCTTTTCGTGCTCGCTCTGCAGGGTTTGGATGACGATGCCGATCATCATGTTCAGGAAGATGAAGGCCACCAGGAAGATGAAGCTGAGATAGAACATCCAGCTCAGCGGGTAGACCTCCATCGTCTCGTACATCACGTCGGTCCAATCCTCGAAGGTCGCCACGCGGAAGAGCGTGAGCATGGCGATGGAGATGTTGCCCCACAGCGTCGGATTGATCTCGGCGAAGAAGATGCTGCCGGCGGCGCCGTAGATGTAGAAGATGATGAACATCAAAAGCGTGACGTAGCCCATGCGCGGGATCGCCTGCAGCAGCGCGTTGAGCAGAACCTGCAGTTCTGGGATCATCGATACGAGCCGCAGCACCCTGAAGATGCGCAGGAGCCGTCCCAGAAGGGCCATCTCGCTCTCGTCGATGGGAATGAGGCTCGCGGTCACGATCACGAAGTCGAAGACGTTCCATCCCTTGGAGAAAAACCGCTTCAGGTTGGGCTCCGCGGCCAGGCGGATGAGAAGCTCGACCAGGAAGAAGATCGTGACGGCATAGTCGAGGGCCTTGAGGCCCACGGTGAGATTGGGCCCGAGCGGGTAGGTGCCGATGCCCACCTTGAGCGCCGAAATCACGATGACGGTGATGACGAACAGCTCGAAGATCTTGTTGCTGCGGATGTCGATGAAGACCTTTTTCAGACCGGAGGCCCGGTCCAGCACTGTCTTGTCGTTCATTCTTCTCTCGGTATCGGGTCCTTCGTGGCACTCCTGCAACCGGCGATCCTAGCGAGGATTGTGGTTGAAAGCCGGATGGGGGTGCGCAAGGCTCGTCATAGTCCGTAGGGGCCATAGCGGTCCAGCCATGAAAAGGGAGGTGCTGCGAAATGCCCGAGGACAGTTGCGATGCTGCTCTTGAGGAGCTCGCCCAGCGCGAATTGGAGTTGTCCGATGCGTATGGCACCATGGTGGCGCTGGCTGCGGCCTCCGCCGTCTCGGTATTCGCTTTTCTCGCGGCCGTCGGCATTCTGGTGTTGACGCTCGGTATTCTTGGGACCCCCGCTGGCCCGCTGGGCTGGACAATGGTGGTGGGGGTCGGCGTCGTGGCGGCTTTGTCCGGCGCCGTGGCCGTCTTTGGCTTGGCGGCGCTGGTGAGCGCCTACGCTAATTGGGAGGCTGCGAAGAGGCGACGGCTACAGGCCTATGCGGCCGTGCAAGCCAAGTGCCCCGCTGACCGGACACCGCCTCCGCCGAGCACTTAGCCTGGGCGCGGGCGACCGCCTGCTGAGCGCTAGGAAGAGAGGCCGCGCTTCAGGTCGTCGAAGGTCAGAGCCGGAACGACGTCGATGGCGGCATCCAGTGCGGCGAACATTATCTCGTTCCATTTCGGCAGGAGAGCCACGTCCTCCAGATCGAAAAAGATGTAGCCGGTGCGCTCGCCCCCCTCGAGCATGAAATAGGCGGCCTCGGCCTTGGTCTCGGTAATCACGGTCTGGATAACCTGCCCCAGAGTGCCATCCTCGAAGGCTTCGTTGCCCCTTTCCACGGGAATTGAGAACCGCATCATCATTCGCATTGCCAGCGTCTCCTCGTGATCCGGCCACCCTAGCCAATTTCGTCGGCACAATAATGACTTAGCCGGGGCCTCTTGTGGTGCGGATTGTTGCAAATCTGTCATGAGACAGGTCTACAGTCCGTACTTCCCTGACTATTATCTAGTCCTTAGGAAGCCCCGGGCGCCTCGTGCGGCCGGGGCTTTCTCCCTGTGGCGCACGCCATTTTGCGGTTCACGTCGCCTGCGGTCTCTGATCCGTCAGGAGTGGCGCGACCGCGATGATCCCGTCGGTCACGTAGTGGTTCACCTTGCCGGCCGCGAGTTCCTCGCCCGCCTCGTACAGGTCGACGACGCCGATCGTGCCGTTGCGGGAAAGCTCGGCCATGATGAAATCCCGTTCGGCGTTGGTGTCCGCGTCGGTCGCATGGGTGATCTGGAAGGTGAGGCGCGTCAGGGAGAAGCCGGTATCCTTGGTGCCGGCTCCGACCCAAAGCACCCGCTCGCGGGTGTCGGGCCTGTTGGTTCCATGCCAGAAAACATCGTCCACGGTCTGGGCCTCGGTCAGGCACTTCGCCCAGAACCGGACATGGTGGCGTTTGCGCGGGCTTTTGCCGATGGGCTTCTGGAAGCCGATGTCCTGGCCTCGGCCGAACAGGTAGAGCGTCGAGAACGGCGCCTTGGGATAGGACGTGTTCAGCACGAACGCCCGGACCATGCCCCAGGAGCTCGACAGCGTGAGCGGGTCGGCCTCGTGCCACCCCGCCTTGGCGAAGGCGGCGCGCAGTTCATCGAAGGTCCCCTCCAAGGCCAAGTTGACGGGGTCGCCCGGCAGGCCGTCGCCGGTAAGGGTGAAGCTCGGCACGTGTTTGTGCCGGAGGACCATGAGGCCCATCCGCACGATATAGGGCAGGATCACGTAGGCCGCGAGGCCATAGGTGGCCGCGAGCGCGAGGACCGACGGCAGTTCCCCGTCGACCCACTGGAATACGTTGACGATCAGCCAGATGCCAACGGCGCCGAGCGCAAGGACCGCCAGACGCTGCAGGATCAGAATCACGAGTCTCACGGCGCTCAATAGAGCACAGATTCGCGCCCGGCGCGCCGCAGAGAAAGCACCCTTCTCAGGCGCGCGGTGCGCTGGTGCGTGATCAAAGTGGCCGGCGCTCCAGCAGCTAATGCGCCGTCCAGCCGCCGTCGGCGGAGATGGTGGTGCCGGTGATCGAGGTCGCGGCCTCGGAGGTCAGGAAGACGGCAATGCCGCCCAGCTCTTCCACGGTCGCGAAGCGCTTGTTGGGCTGGCCGGCCAGGAGAACGTTGCGGATGACGTCTTCGCGCGGGATGCCGTGGGCTTCCGCCTGTTCGCCAATCTGCTTTTCCACGAGCGGCGTGTAGACGTATCCGGGGCAGATGGCGTTGCAGGTAATGCCCTTCTCGGCCGTCTCCAGCGCTGTGACCTTGGTCAAGCCGACCATGCCGTGCTTGGCCGCCACATAGGCGGATTTGAACGGCGAGGCGATGAGGCCATGCGCCGAGGCCACGTTGATGATCCGGCCCCAGCCCTTCTCGACCATGCCGGGCAGAGCGAGCCGGGTGGTATGGAAGGCCGAACTCAGGTTGATCGCCAGGATCGCGTCCCATTTGGCCACCGGGAATGTCTCGAGTGGCTCAACGTGCTGAATGCCTGCATTGTTGACCAGGACATCGATTGTGCCGAATTCGCCCAGAACGAGCTTGAACATCTCTTCGATGTCCTCGGGCTTGGACATGTCCGCGCCGGAATAGGTCACCGGCACTCCGAATTCTTCGGCGATCGCATTCTCCGCCGCGTCGATTTCGTCGGGATCGCCGAACCCGTTGAGGACCACGGCGGACCCGGCGGCAGCGAGCGCACGGGCGACGCCGAGGCCGATGCCGCTGGTCGAGCCGGTGACGAGGGAGACTTTGTCTTTCAGGCTTGGGGTCGCGGCAGTGCCTTGCGCGGTGGTCATGAGGTCCATCGTCCTTGCGTCCTTCGCTGTCCGGTACCGGTCACGGCCGGGTCGGGCCGATGCTGGGTACAGGTTAGCGTGCCCGTCTTGTGGGAACTATGACGCAAGCGGTCACACGTGGGAGCCGGTCAGCAGCGCCGGGAAGCTCTGCCGCAGCCCATCGGGATCCGGACCGTCTAGGCGTCGCCGCGTTCGTCGCCGCCCTGCTGCTCGATCAGCATCCGGTCGCGCTGCATCTCCAGCCACATCGCGTTCACGACCGCGAACATCGCGGCCAAGGGCAACCCGAGAAGCCAAGCGAAATACCACATTGTGTCGGGCTCCTTTCTTAGTAGACGGAGTCGGAGGAGCCGGTCACCTCCGCTTCGGTCACCTTGCCCCACAGGACCTTGTAGACCCAGGCCGTGTAGGCGAGGACGATCGGCATGAAGATGACCGTCGCGATCAGCATGATGAACAGCGTGTTGTGGGACGACGATGCATCCCAGACGGTCAGCGAAGAGTTCGGATCGAACGACGACGGCAGGATGAATGGGAACATCGTCAGTCCGACGGACGAGATGGCGCCGAAAATCCCCAGCTGCGACCACAGCAGCGTGGAGACTTCGCGGTCCGAGCGCAGGTCCCGCACAGCCATGATCATGCCGGCGAAAGCGAGGATCGGTGCGATCACGATCCATGGCCGGTCGGCATAGGCGGTCAGCCATGTGCTGGTGCGAACCACCTCGGAAAAGAGCGGGTTCGACGGTCCGTCGGTCACGGCTTCGCCCACGATGGCGTAGCCCTGGAAGCCGAAGGCGAGCCATAGGCCGGCCAGGGCATAGCCGGCGATGGTCACCATACCCGTCACCGATCCGATGGACCGCGCCCGTGCGGCCACCGGGTCCTCGGCCTTCAAGGCGAGCCAGGCCGCGCCATGGGTCAGCAGCATGGTTACGGACACGATGCCCGTCAGAAGCGCGAAGGGATTGAGCAGGTCGAGGAATTTCCACAGGTAGGAGCTGCCCTCGTAATAGGAGACGAGCTCGGGCGTCAGCCTGAAGGGCACGCCTTGGAGAACGTTCCCGACCGCGACACCGAAGATGAGGGCCGGCACCGCGCCGCCGACAAACAGCGCCCAGTCCCAGGTGCTGCGCCATGCCTTTGCGTCGCGCTTGGAGCGATATTTGAACGCGACGGGTCTCAAGATGAGCGCCGCGAGGACGGCGAACATCGCCAGATAGAATCCGGAGAAGCTGACCGCGTAGACGAGTGGCCACGCCGCGAAGATCGCGCCGCCGCCCAGGATGAACCAGACTTGGTTGCCTTCCCAGACAGGGCCCACCGTGTTGATGGCGATGCGGCGCTCGATGTCGGTCTTCGCCACGAAGGGGAGAAGCGCGCCAACGCCCATGTCGAAGCCGTCCGTCATCGCGAACCCGATGAGGAGCACGCCCAGAAGCACCCACCAAATGACGCGAAGGACGTCGTATGTGATCAAGTCGGCAAGGATCATGGCATTTACTCCGCAGGGGTCGGCGCGGCGAGGGCGCCGTCGTCCATTGCGCCCAGCCGGCGCTCATGTTGCGCCTGCCAGGCTTCTGTTTCCTCGACATCCTGGTGCGGCCCCATGCGGATGAATTTGATCATCAGGGCCATCTCGATGATGAAGAGGATCGAGTAGAAGGTGACGAATCCGGCCAAGGTGATGAGCAGGTCCTGCACCGAGAGCTGGCTCGCGGACAATGCGGTGGGAAGAACACCGTCGACGGTCCAGGGCTGGCGTCCGAATTCGGCAACGAACCAGCCCATCTCGGCCGCGATCCACGGCGCGGGGATGAGACACACCGCGAAGATCAATGCCCAGCGCGGATAGCGCTCGCCGCCGAAGCTCGACTTCCAGAAGAAGTAGGCCATGAAGGCGATGAACAGAAAGCCGAAGCCGACCATGATGCGGAACGCCCAGAAGAGCGGGGCGACCCCGGGGATCGTGTCGTTGGCGGCCTTCACAATCTGCTCCGGCGTCGCCTTGGCTGGATCGTCCACATAGCGTTTCAACAGGAGCGCGAAACCCAGATTGTCGGAGTTGTCCTCGAACGCTTTACGAAGCTCCGGCGAAATCGTCACGGCGGAGGCGTCTCTATCCGGCCGAGCGCCGCTTGCCCGGGCCGCCTCCCGTTCGGCGCGGATTTTCATCAGCGCGTCGTAGGCGATGATCCCGCTCTCGATGCGCTTCTGCGCTTCGGCGACGAGTTCTTCGATGCCGGGGATCGGTTCGGTCAGGGACCGCGTGCCGATAATGCCCATGACCCAGGGAATGTGGACGGCGTAGTGCGTCTCGCGGGCCTCCTGATCAGGGAAGCCGATCAGGGTGAACGAGGCCGGCGGTTTCTCCGTCTTCCACATGGCTTCGAGCGCGGCGAGTTTCATCTTCTGGGTGTGGCTCGCCGTGTAGCCCGATTCATCGCCCAGCACGACGACGGAAAGCGCCGAGGCCAGGCCGAACGCGGCCGCGACGGAAATGGACCGGCGGGCCAGCTCCACATGGCGGTCCTTCAGCAGGTACCAAGCCGAGACGCCAAGCACGAAGACCGAGGCGGTGACATAGCCGGCGGAAACGGTGTGGACGAATTTGGCTTGTGCGACAGGGTTGAACAGCACGTCGTAGAACGACGTCATTTCCATTCGCATCGTGTCGGGGTTGAAGACGGAGCCGACAGGATTCTGCATCCAGCCATTGGCAATCAGGATCCAGAGCGCGGAAAGGTTGGAGCCGAGCGCCACCAGCCAGGTCACCGTGAGATGGCCAACTTTCGAAAGCTTGTCCCAGCCGAAGAAGAACAGGCCCACAAAGGTCGCCTCGAGGAAGAAGGCCATGAGGCCCTCGACGGCGAGCGGGGCTCCGAAAACGTCGCCGACATAGTGGCTGTAATAGCTCCAGTTCATGCCGAACTGGAACTCCATGGTGATGCCCGTCGCGACGCCCAAAACGAAGTTGATGCCGAAGAGGGTGCCCCAGAACTTGGTCATCTGCCGCCAAATCGGCCGGCCGGTCATCACATAGACCGTCTCCATGATGGCGATGATGATCGACAGACCCAACGTCAGCGGGACGAAGAGGAAGTGATACATCGCTGTCATCGCGAATTGCAGCCGCGAAAGTTCAACGACACCGAGTTCCATGACAAACGGTCTCCCAGCTTTTTGTGCGCACTTCTCAGCCCAGCGACCCTATGGCCACGGCGTGCGGGACGCTCTTATCACCCTGTCACAGGGACACTGTGACATACCTCAAATGCGGGGTGAAACCGACAGGGCATACCGCTGCCCGAAGACGGGGTGCCCAGAGCCCCGATGAAGCGCAGCCACAATAGCAGCATCCGGCAACGCCCGGCGAATGCCAATAAGTACGAGGTGTGAACTTTCATCGTCGAGCCCTTCGGTGGGCTCGTCGAGTAGCAGGAGGCGGGGCCGCTTCAGCACGGCGCGCGCCAGACACAGCCTCCGGGCCTGTCCGCCTGAAAGACCGGCGCCAGCTTCGCCGAGTTGTGTATCCAGCCCGCCGCGCGCGTCGAGCGTGTGATGGAGGTCCGCCGCCGCCAAGGCGGCCCACATCTCCGCGTCGGTCGCATCGGCGGCCAGGGCCAAATTCTCGCGGACGCTGCCTCGCAGGAGCGCGCTGCGCTGCGGCACCATGGTGACGATCTCCCTGACCGCCGTCTCTTCCCAGTCGCGTGGGGATCTTCCAAGGACGGCGATTGCCTCGCAGCCGTCATGCGGGGTCATTGGCAGGAGCCCGGCGATCTGGAGCAGGAGGGTCGTTTTGCCGATGCCGCTAGCGCCCGTGAGGGCGGCGGCTTCGCCCGGGCGCAGGTCGAGGCTGAAATCCGGCCGGCGAATCGCAAGTATGGGCGCCCGTTCCTCGGAACTCGGATAACTCGATGGCGGGTGGTCGCTGCTCGGCGGGGTCGCAGGGGGCAAGGGCTGAGTTGCGTCGAATCCACCGATGCGCCGTGCTGCGCCCGCCATGCGTCCCAGTTCTGCGAAGCCACGCCGCAGCGGCAGGACCGTCTCGGCGAGGGCCAGCGCCACGAACACGCCGATGGCGGCCACGGCGGCGCCGGTCGCGTTGTCCGTCACCAGCCAGCCGCCGATCGCCAGCGCCGCGCCCGCGACGACCGTCACGAGAACGCTCAAGCGGAACCCGGCCGAGCGCTCGGCCTCGTCCAGCCGTCGTGCCGCGGCCCGCAGCTTCTCATCGGTCGCAAGCAGCGCGTCTTCCCGCGCGCCGATGCGGCCGCGCAGAATTAGCGCTTCGCGGTCGCGGATCACGTCGATGATGCCACGGCGCAGGCTTTGGGCCTCGATCTCAGCCGTGTGCGATGGGTGCAGCCCCCCACGCCCGAGGCGCCACAGGATCAACGCTGCAAGCGGCACATAGCCGATGAGGATGGCCCAGGCCATCTGCCAGCCAACGAGCCACCCCAGAACCCAGAAGACGGCGACATGGGCGAGCAGTGCCGCCATGACCGGAAGTAGAAGCCGCAAGGCGAGCCCGTCCAGCGCGTCCACGTCGGCGACGATGCGCGTCAGCACGCCCTCGCTGCGCAATTGCATGAGGCCGCGCGCGTCGCGCGTCGCCTCCTGTTCGAGCAGCCGCACGCGCAACTTTGCCAGCGCGCGCAAAGTGGCGTCGTGGGTGAGCAGTCTCTCGCCGTAACGGGCCGCGGCACGGCCGAGCGCGAGGAAACGGACCCCCGCCGAGGGGCGGAAGAAATCGAAACCGATGCCGATGCCGGCGAGCCCTGCGAGTCCCGAGGCCGTGATGAACCAGCCGGACAGGCCGAGCAGGGCCGCACCCATGAGCAGCACCGTGATCGACAGCAAGGCGCCGCGAGCCATGGCCCATGGCGCCGCGCGCAGCAGAAAGCGCAAGACATGCACGACCGCCTTCATGAAGCCCCCTCGGATGCGAAGGGTGCGTGCATCAGAGGCAAATGCACTTGTCGGTCCATAGCGGCGGCCAGCGCGGGGTCGTGGGTGGCGACAATCAGCGTCCGGCCTTGGTCCTTCAGCCGTACCAGGGCCTCGATGATGCGCTTGGCGGTCTCTGCGTCGAGGTCTGCCGTCGGTTCGTCGGCGAGGATCACGTTGCTGTCGTCGAGGGCCGCGCGCGCGATCATCAAACGGCGCGCTTCGCCGCCCGACACGCCGCCGCCCGTCTCGCCAAGCGTCGTGGCGAGTCCATGGGGCAATCGTTCGACGACATCGCGCGCGCCGGCGATGTCGAGGGCGGGCGACGGATCGCGCCCCGTGTCTTCAGGATCGAGCCAAACACGAAGTGTTTCGTCGGGAAAATGCGGCCGCTGAGGGATCAGCGACAGGCGTGCGCGCCAGGCATCCGCCGTCTGGGCATCGAGCGTGTGCCCGCAGACCGTGATGGCGCCCGCATCCAGCGGCACGAGCCCGGCAATGCTTGCGAGCGCCGTCGTCTTGCCCGATCCGCTGGGGCCGGTCAGCGCGACGGACTCTCCGGCCTTCAGCTGGAGGTCGGGGAGGGGAAGCGCGCGGCCGGGCAGCGCGGCGACCGCTTTGGACACAGCGACGGTGGCCTGTCCTTCGAGGGGAGCGGCGCGCGCGCCCGTGCCCACCAAGGCCACGCGCTCGGCTTCGTCGAGGGCGTCGAGGTCGGCGACGACCGCGTAGCCGGCGGCACGGTCGTGCCAAGCGGCGGCAAGGTCCCGCATGGGCTGGAAGAATTCCGGCGCGATCAGGAGCAGGAATATCCCCTCCCGCAAGCTGAGGGGCGTGCCCCAGGTGCCGAAGTTCAGTTCGCCAAGGAGCGAAAAGCCCACAAAGACCGCCATCATCGCCACGCCGATGGCCGCGAACAGTTCGAGCACCGTCGAGGAGAGGAAGGCGATGCGCAGCACCGCCATGCTTTTCTCTCGCAAGCTCTCGGCGCGCGTCTCGAAATCGCGGGCCGCCCGTTTCGTGGCGCCCAGCAGGCGGATGTCGAGCATGGCCGACAGCCGCTCCATCAGCATGTCGTTCATTGAGCCGATCTCGCGCATCTGCTGGCGAGAGGCGTCTTCCGCCGCCATGCCGACCAGCGCCATGAACATCGGGATCAGCGGCCCCGAGATCAGCAGGATCAGGGCGGCAGCCCAGGATATGGTGAAGGCGAGCACCGCAAGCGCCAGGGGCAGGACCGCCGTGCGCATCATGGCGACGTGGTAGCGCGTCACCCATGCCTGGAGCAGGGGCAGCTTCTGCACGGCGAGCGCCGAGACTTCGGCCGATCCGGCCTCGGACGGGTTACGGGCCTCACGCCGGATCAAGATCGCCCGTTCCCGGGCGATAGTGCGGTCGGCGGCGTCAAAAAGGAGCCGGCCCGACAGGCGGTCGAGACCGGCCCGTATGACGCCGAGTGCGACGAAGCCTGCGATTGCCAGGAGCGCGTTATCCGCCGCCCCTGTGTCCGAGCCCCCGCTCGTCACCCAGATCGAGATGACCCACGCGATCAGTGCGGCCTGAAGCGGCCAGATGAGTCCGGCGGCCACCGCGAGCAACGCGGCGCGGCGCAGCGTATCGCGGACGGGCGCAATGATGCGTGCCTGGGCGCGCCGCCTGTGGGCCTCGTCTTGTTCTGTGCTGTCGTCCATCACGCCCTCTTTATGCCACGCAGTACGCCGCTCCATCCGCGTACGGTGCCGTCGCCGGCCTAAACCGAAGTCTTGCCATACCAGAATGATCCGCGTGGGTCTGGCCGGTGCTTCTACTTCAGGGGGCGCATGCTAAGGTCGGCGCCCTTTCTTCGTTGAGGTAAAATCGATGCTTGCGAGAATCCTGCTTGCTTTTGTCCTGCTTGGAGCCGCGCCGGCGATGGCGCAGGCCCCGGAGGAGCCGTATCTACCCGATCTGATGGAGCAACAGCCGGCCTATCTCGAAGCTTGGAAAGCGATGGTCGCGGGCGAAAAGCTGCCGGCGTGGGTCAATACCTTCACCAAGACGCAAGGCGCCGTCGCCGCGCCGGTGAAGACGATTCCGGTGGCGGGGCAGCCCTATACGCTCGGTTGGATCTGCGAGCCGCACAATTGCGGCGGGAACGAAGTTTATGCGCTGTTCGCGCCCGACGCGCGGCAGGCATGGGGACTTCTGATCGACGACGGCAAGCGCCGCTGGCTCGGCAAGCCCGACGCCGCCGTCCAGGCGGCGATCCAGAACGCTGTCGAGTAGCTGACGCTTCGCTCTCGAAGCTGGCCGCATCTCGCCATGTCTCTCCGGGGCGAGATCTCTGCACGAGCAAGATTTCCGCAAGCCGTCTCGGAATGGGGGCATCGCCCACAAACGGCCCTAGTTGGCACTGCATACCGTAGGGACAAACCAAGAGGAGGCGGTGGATGACGTTCAAAGGTTCGAGATCGGCGATCGCGCTTTCCGTGCTCGCGTGTGTCGGGGGAGCGACCCCGTCGGTGGCATGGGCACAAGCCGGCAATATCTCCAAGGACATGGAGACGTATTGCGTCAACGACTACAAGAAATTCTGCGGCGAGTACGGGCTGCAAACTTCGGCGCTCAATCTTTGCATGAAGAAGGCAGGTCCGAGCTTGTCGCCAGCGTGCGTCAAAGCACTGGTTCGGGCTGGAAAGATTTCTCAAGCCGAGGTGGATCGCATCAAGGCACAGATGGGTCGTTAGAGGGTTTCAATGATGAACAAATTTGCTTGTTTCGCTATTAGCGCCGCCCTTGGACTTGCCTGCAGCAATGCCTTTGCGGACGAAAGCTGCACCAGGATTACGGCCACCGGCCATCCGGCCTATCCGGTCATCGCATTTAAGGACGGCGACAACATCGCCGGCGCTGCTCCAGAGCTCGTCGCGGCGATCGCCAAGACCCTCAAGGTGCCACTCACGTCGAAATACATGGGCACCTGGGAAGAAGCGCAAGCTGCTACGCGCGACGGCAAGGCCGATCTCATCTTCGGCATTTACTACAACGACGAGCGTGCCGGTTTTCTCGACTACGTCCAACCCGCATTCATGTACGACGACGTGGCGGTCTTTGTGGTCAAGGGGAAGCAGTTCCCTTTCAAAGACAAGAACGATCTGGTCGGCAAGAAGGGCGTGACGAACAAGGGCGAGAGCTACGGCAACGAGTTCGATGCCTTCATGAAGGATAAACTCGATGTCACACGCGCGGACGGCATCGGAGAAGCCTTCGAGATGCTTATGTCGGGAAAGGCCGACTATTTGATCGCGGGGTACTATCCCGGAACCGCCGAGGCGGCAAAGGACGGGCTGAAGGACAAAGTCGTCCCGCTCGACCAGGCGCTGCTGACCGCTGAGATGTTCGTTGCGTTCTCCAAGAAGTCGCCTTGCCGGTCGTTGGCCGAGGGCTTTGGCCAGGGAGTCACGGACTTGACCACGGACGGCAGCTTCGACGGGATGATCAAGGACGCCACCTCAGCCTGGGACAAGGCTCAAGCGAAGAAGTAGGGCGCAAGGAAAGGTAGGCTTTGAAGCTACGCTTTGCCTGTGCTCACGATCGGGTCGCAACTCAAGACGACTGTCTGACTTCGGCACGCGCCTGCTCTCTAGCACGGAGCGGGCGCGTGTAGTCCGCTGCGGCCTCATTCTCCGCTTCACGCGGCGGACCACGTTCCGTCATGCGCGCCGAGACGCGAGATGGTGTCTTGGCTGGTGACCCCGGCAGGATTCGAACCTGCGACCCTCAGATTAGGAATCTGATGCTCTATCCTACTGAGCTACGGGGTCCCGCTGTCGTTGCTACACCGTAGCCTCGGATTTCGCCAGCCCGTCGGCCGCGCTCTCGCTCCCCGCACAAGACAACGTGACGCGGCTTTCAGGTCGCATCTCCCCCTGGAAGCATGCGGTTTGAGCGCGTAGGGTTTCGCATAGGGCATTGAAAATATTGGAAATATTCTAATGAAAAAGGGCCCGAAGATGGATCGCCGGTCGTTCCTGGCGCTGGCCGGCGGCGGGGCGGCTGGTCTAGCGCTCCCGGTAGGGGTTTCGACGCTCGCCAAGTCTGCCGGGAATGCGTCCGCCGAGGCGACGCCGCCCGCGTTGCGAATCCAAACGGCGCGTTACCGTCTGCGCGACGCGGTGACGGACAACATGGTCAGCGTCTTTCCCGACGCGCCGCCGCCCGTCTTGCGCATGCGGCAGGGGGAGCCGTTCGCGATCGATGTGACCAACACGCTGGACGAGGCCACGACGGTCCACTGGCATGGTCTGCGTGTGCCCAACGAGATGGACGGCGTTCCTTATCTCACGCAGTTCCCGATCCAAAAGGGCGAGACGTGGCGTTACGCCTACACGCCGAAAGATGCCGGGGTTTACTGGTATCACCCCCATTGCCGCACCATGGAGCAGATCGCGCGCGGGCTCACCGGGATCATCGTCGTCGCCGAAACGGAGGAGCCAGGGTTCGACGGGGAGACGGTCCTGAACCTGCGCGACTTTCGCATTGGCAAGGACGATCAGTTCATGCAGCTGTATTCGGCGCGGGCGGCCGCGCGCGCCGGCACGTTCGGCACGGTGATGACGGCGAACTGGGAACAGAACCCGGTCTACGAGCATCCGGCCGGCTCGCTGGTGCGCCTGCGCCTCGGCGCGACCGACACCACGCGCTTCTATCCGCTCACCTTCGAGGGCGGGGAGGGACGCATTATCGGCGCCGACGGTCATCCGTTGCGCGAAGAGTTGCCTTGGCCGACGACGGAGGAGCCTATCCTTGTTGCGCCGGGTCAGCGGCTCGACGTGGCGCTGCGGATGCCGGACAGGCACGGCGAAGAGATCGCGGTGACCTACCGGTCCCTCCAGCGCACGCGCAAGCTGGCGACGCTGCGCGCGACCGGGCCAAGCCTTGGCCGTTCGCTCGACGAGTTGAAGCCGCTGCCGCCCAACGACGTTCCGGACTTCGATCCGAAGGGGCTGGAGGTGGTTGAGATGGTCTTCGGCTGGTCGCCGGACGGTCTCAAGCCCAATAACGGCTTCTGCGGGTCGTTCGGCTACACGTTCTGGTCCATCGACCGCAAGCCGTGGCCGGGAGACGCGGCCAAGGGGATCGCGCCGGTCGCGGAGCTCGAGCTCGGCAAGGCCTATGTGTTGCGCCTACGCAATTCGAGCCCGAACCGGCACCCGATTCATCTCCACGGGCAGGTGTTCCGCCCCTTGCGGTCGAACAAGCGCGTGCTGCCGTCCAATTGGACTGACACGGTTGTTCTGGACAAGGAAGAGACGATCGACATCGGATTCGTGGCCGACAACCCCGGCGATTGGGCTTTCCATTGCCATGTGATCGAGCACCAGAAGTCGGGGCTCGCCGGTTTCATCCGCGTGAGTTGAGGGGCCGCGCGGCGTCCGCTGCTCCGTAAGCTCTCCTAATAGATCTTCGGCACGTAGAGCTCGGGCGGCAGTGTCTTGCGGTCGTAGTCGGGGCTGAAGACCCGCTCCGGCAACTCGATCTTGTCGTAGGGCACGTCCTCGTAAGGAATCTTCGACAGTAGGTGCTCGATGCAATTGAGCCGTTCGCGCTTCTTGTCGTTGCCTTCCACGATGTACCACGGCGCTTCGGGAATGCTCGTGCGCGCGAACATCTCCTCCTTGGCCTTGGTGTACTGCTCCCAGCGGACGCGCGACTGCAGGTCCATCGGTGACAGCTTCCACTGCTTCATGGGATCGTGGATGCGGATCATGAACCGGAGCTGCTGCTCCTCGTCGGTGATCGAGAGCCAGTACTTCAAGACGATGATGCCGTTACGTACGAGCATGCGTTCGAATTCCGGCACGTCTTGAAAGAACCGTTCGACCTGGTTCTCGCTTGCGAACCCCATGACGCGCTCGACGCCGGCCCTGTTGTACCAGGAGCGGTCGAACAGCACGATCTCGCCGCCCGAGGGGAGGTGCGGGACGTAGCGCTGGAAGTACCACTGGGTCCGCTCCTTCTCCGAGGGCTTTTGCAGCGCGACAACCCGGGCCGTGCGTGGATTGAGCCGCTGCGTGATTCGCTTGATGACGCCTCCCTTGCCGGCGGAGTCGCGGCCCTCGAAGAGGATCAGAACCTTGGCCCCGGTCGCCTCGACCCAGCTTTGCATCTTGATGAGCTCGGCCTGCAGCCGCAGGAGATTCTTGAGGTAGATGCGCCGGTCGAGCGCGTTGGGATGGGCTTCTTTGTAGATCTGCCGCAGTTCCTCGCTCAGCATCGGCTCGGAGAGTTCGGCTTCGAGCGTCTCGTCGAGAGTCTCTTCGAGTTCGGCCGCGACCCAGTCCTTCATGCTCTTTCTGCCAGTCTCTTCGCGATCGTCGGTCATTGGGCTCACTCGTTGTTCGTCGTTTGGGTGGGGTCGTCGGCTCAGCGACAACTCTCGCCAGCGAGATTAAAGCTTTTGTGTCAGCGGCGGCACCACACCGAATAAGAACTCGACAAAGGCAACCGGTCGATGACGTTGCCGAGGGCGCTTGTGCTATGCGTGCGCCTTGTTCGAGAGCCTGCGGGCTCCGTAGAATGCGGCATGTGCATCCGTACCCTTGCGATCAGCGGTGCCGTTGCCCTTGGTCTTGGCGTGCCGGCGTCCGAGGCGGCTGCAGAGACGTGCGATCTGCCCGCGGGCGAGACGGTGGCTGTGGCCTCGGTTTCCGACGGGGAGACGCTCGCACTCGAGGACGGCCGGGAGGTGAGGCTGCTCGACGTGCTGGCGCCGGCGCCGCCGCCGGATTGGGACGGCACCGACCCATGGCCTTTCGCGGCACAAGCCCGGCAGGCGCTGAACGAACTCGTGCAAGGCGCCTCGGTCAGCCTCCATTTCGATGCGCGGCAGGAGGACCGGTACGGGCGTTTGCTGGCGCAGGTGTTCCTCACCCGCGACGGTGAGCCGGTATGGGTTCAAGAGAAGCTGGTGGGACAAGGTCTCGCCCGTGTCGCAGCCCAGCCCGACATGAGCGCCTGCCTTGGGCCGCTCTTAGCGGCAGAGGCCCAGGCGCGGGAAGGAAGACTCGGGATATGGCGTTCGCTGACCTATCAGGTGCGCGATGCGCACGAGCCGAAATCGCTCGGTTATCGCCGTCACAGTTACCAGCTCGTCGAGGGGCAGGTGCAGGGCATCGGCGAAGGGAAGACGCGCGTCTACATGAATTTCGCCGAAGACTGGCGCGAGGATTTCACCGTGGTCATCAAGCGCAAGCGGCTTCCGGTTCTGGAAGCGGCGGGGCTCGACCTTCTCAGCTTGCCGGGGCGGCGGATCCGCGTGCGCGGCTGGGTCGAGTGGTGGAACGGCCCGATGATCGAGATTTCACATCCGGAAGAAATTGAGATCCTGGAGCCTTCGCCTGGCTCCGGCTGATCTCGCCTCCGGGGCCGCGGCCGAACCGCTCCAATTGAAAAGGCCGGGCGCGAGGCCCGGCCTTGTCTCATCTTGTCTCAGGGACGCTTGCCTTACGCGGCAGCCTTCCCGGCCTCGGCAGCCTCTGCGGCGGCCTTGTTCGTGCGCGCCGACTTCGCGAGGATGTCGTCGATCTTGGCGACGGCGCTCTCCTCGTCCAGCTTCTCGACGGCGGCGAGTTCACGCGCCATGCGGTCGAGGGCGGCTTCGTAAAGCTGGCGCTCGGAGTAGGACTGCTCCGGTTGAGCCTCGGACCGGTATAGGTCGCGGACCACCTCGGCGATAGAAATCAGATCGCCTGAGTTGATCTTGGCTTCGTATTCCTGGGCGCGACGCGACCACATGGTGCGCTTCACGCGGGCTTTGCCCTTGAGCGTGATCAGGGCCTTCTTGACGATCTTGTCTTCGGACAGCTTGCGCATGCCGACGCTCTCGAGCTTCGTGGTCGGCACCCGAAGGGTCATCTTGTCCTTGTCGAAATTGATCACGAACAGCTCGAGCTTCGCACCGGCGATCTCTTGCTCTTCGATCGACATGATACGGCCCACGCCATGCGCGGGGTACACGATGTACTCGTTCGTCCGAAATCCGTTCCGTTGCTGGGGTCTCTTCTTTTCCGCCATATGCTCGCCTCGCTGTTGAAAGTCGTGGGGCGCATCGGAACTTAGGCGCGTGAGCTTGTCTGCGTCGAATAAGGGCAGCGACGGGTTCGCTGGCTTCGCCCAGTGGGCGTCTCGCTGACAATAAGGAAGCGCTCGATCAGGGGTGCCTGACCGCTCAACTCCTTCGAAGCTCAGAAAAAAAGCGCGCCCAACCGGCTCGCCTCTCTTGGTGCCTCACGCGCCGACAGTTTGCGCCATTTCGAACACACCATATCACAAAAAACGCCTAATCGGAAGTCGAGCGCTTCGGCAGCACCGCCAATTTCAAGGCGGTGCCTGTGGCATTTTGACCGAAAGGTTAACGCGAGGCCGCCTTTTGGCGGCGTCCGAGAGTGGCCATTCAGGTCCTAATCGCCTTCGCCGGGCTCCGCGGAGAAGTACTTCTCGAACTTGTTGGGCTCGGTCAGAAAGTTGTCGGCATCCGGCGGCGCGGGCTTCTTGGTGGTGATGTTCGGCCAAGTCTCCGAGTAGTCCCGGTTCACATCGAGCCACTTATCGAGATCCGGCTCCGTGTCCGGCTTGATGGCGTCGGCCGGGCATTCCGGCTCGCAGACGCCACAGTCGATGCACTCGTCAGGATGGATGACCAACATGTTCTCGCCCTCGTAGAAGCAGTCCACGGGGCACACCTCGACACAGTCGGTGTACTTGCACTTAATGCATAATTCAGTGACGACGTATGTCATCGATTCCACATGCCATAGGGCTGTCCCAGCCCGGTTTCTTAAGCCCAGCTCAGGCTCTCAGCAAAGCCCGCGGGAGAAGGAGCCCTGCCTATAGCAATAGTGTCGGCAGCACAAGGCGTGGGGCCTGCCCGGAAACCCCAATTAATAGGATGGATTTGCGGCTTTCTGCCGCTCGTTGAGGCTGAATTTCCGCAACGCGCGCCCGCGCGCATTCAAGGTCCGTTTCTAGCTCCAAAACGTCCGGAATGTATCGATGCGCCGCCGGTCCCGCTTGGTGGGCCGGGCGCCCACGCGGGCCTCGCGGGCGGACCCCGTTTCGGTCTCGCCGACCGGCGGGGTCAAATCCTCATAGAGGGTCCGGGCCAGGGGCGCGGGCCCGCGCCGGTCCGCGGCATCGAGGATGCGCCAAACCACCAGCCGTCCGGGAGGCGTCGCCGTGATGACGTCGCCGCGTTGCACGATCCGGCTGGGCTTCCGCACCCGCTCGCCGTTGATCCGGACCTTGCCGTCCGCGATGAGCCGTGCGGCGGCGGAGCGGGTCTTTGCGGCCCGCGCGCACCAGAGCCATTTGTCGAGGCGCTGGCCCGTCACGCGGCCGTCCTAGCTTCGGCCCGAGCGGCCGCGCGCCGCCAAGCTATCGCGCAGATCCTTGAGGGCGGCGAAGGGCGAGTTCTCAGCCGCCTGCTCCCGCTTGGGCGACGAACTCCATTCCTTACTCTTGCCCTGGCCGCCGAAGCGATCGCCTTTGCCGCCTTTTCGGGGCGGTTTGCCGTGTTGCCGGCTCTTCTTATTGGGTTTGCCCTGATGCTCCCCTTGCCGGCTCCGTTGACGGTGCGGTTGCTCCGCGCCGTCGCTCGCCTGCTTGGCCTCGGCCCGGCCCCCATGGCGGCCCTTGCCGCGCTGGTGTTGGCTTTGCTGATGCCGGCGCTTCGCCGGGCGCCAGATCTCGTCGAAGACGGGTTCGGGCTCTGCCGGAGCAGCGGCTGCCTCGGCGACCTCGATTTGCGCCGGAGCCTCTAGAGCCTCGGGTTCTTGAACCGAGGGCCCGCCGGTGGCGGCGTTCGCCTCGGGAGGGACTTCGATCTTCCGCCGCTCGAGCCGGAAGCCCAGCCCGCGCAGGATGGATGCGAATTCCTCGCCCGAGCAGCCGACCATGGACATGAGTTCCGGCACGACCCGGAACCCGCCGTCGCCGGTCGCGCCGGAGGGCGGCTGCGGTGCCTCGGGCTTGGCCTTTGCTTCCGGTGCGGTTTGTGCCGTCGCGGCTGTGTCGGCGGGTGCGCCTTCGGTTTCAGGGGCCGGAGCCTCCGTAGTTGCCGCCACGGCCTCTGGCGTCTTAGCCGTGGTTTCCGCACCGGACTTCGCCGCCGGCGCAGGCGACTCGGTCGTCTTCGCAGGCCGCCACGTAACGCGGGCGCGGATCAGGTCCGACAGCCGCTCGAGCATGTCGATGCGCACCGCACGGCTTCCCGCCACATGGAACCCGGCCGCGCGCCAATAGGGCTCCGGCAGAGCGTCGTTGGCCGGGACGGAGGTCAGGCCCTGCTGGGGCCGCTCCGGCATGGCGTCGATATCGATGCCGTATTCGCCGCCGCCGTGGAGCGCCCAGAGCTGCAACAGCAGTTCCGCCGCCGCCGGCTTCAGAAGCGCGGGGAAATAGAGATTGAAGGCCCCGAACCGCACGCCGTATTTCCGCAATTGTCCGCGGTCGGACTGGTCCAGCGCCCTGATGTCCTCCGCGGCCCCTTCGCGGCGGAGCACGCCGAGGTTCTCCGTGAGACGGAAGGCGAGGCCGCGCGCGAGCCCCGTCAGGTCGTCCGCGCGGCTGAGGTCCATCAGCGGCTTGAGCTTCGCGTCGAGATGAGCGGTCAGCCAGGCGTCCAGGCGTGCGGCGACCCGGTCCCGGTCGGGCGCGCTCAAATTCTCATCGGCGAAGAGTTCGATGCGCGGCTTGAGAGCCGTGTCGCCCGCCACGAGCCGGCCGATCTCGCAGCCCTGCCACAGGATGCGGCCATTGCTCGACAGCGTGATCGCATCGTCGGCCGCGGAACCGAGCGCATCGGCCCGCTGCGCAAGCTCGCTCGCCAGGATCTGCGTGGCGGCGTTGCGCGCAGCCTTGCCGTGAATGCCTTCACCCGCCGCATCCGGCGTGAAGCGGAAGCCGTCGAGGCGGCCCACGAAATGGTTTTCGACCAGGATCTGTCCGTCGTCGCCGATCTCGGCCATCATCTCCTCCTTGTCGCGCAACCGCCGCATGAGCACGCTGGTTCGCCGGTCGACGAAGCGTTGTGTCAGGCGTTCATGAAGCGCGTCGGACAATTTGTCCTCAATCGATCGGGTGCGCTCTTGCCAGTGCTCCGGATCGTCCAGCCATTGAGCGCGGTGGGACACAAATGTCCAGGTACGAATTTGCGCCAGGCGATTGGAAAGTGTGTCGATGTCGCCTTCGGTCCGGTCGGCTTGGGCCACCTGGCGGGCGAACCAGTCCTCGGGGATCTTGCCTTCGTCGCTCATGACGAAGCCGAACAGGTCCCCGACCAGGTCCGCATGGTCCGCCGGGGAGACGCGCTGATAGTCCGGAATTTGGCACATGTCCCAAAGCAGGCCGACCGCCGCCGGCGATTTGGCCATGTCGCATACGGCCTCGTCACGCGTCACGTTCTCCAGCGCGATCACGTCGTCCACCATGCGGGAGCGGGTGAGGCGCGGGTGGATGGGCATTTCGCGCAGGCTCTCTTTGAGCGCCTCGATGGAGGACGTGTCCAGCGTGCGGCTGCGCCATTGCAGGACGCCCACCTGGTCGAAGCTGTGGGTCTCCAGCCGCTCGATCAATTCGGCGTCGAACGGCTGCGCCTGCCCCGTGACGCCGAAAGTGCCGTCGTTCATATGGCGTCCGGCGCGGCCGGCGATCTGTCCGATCTCGGACGGGGTCAGGTTGCGGTGGGTATGGCCGTCGAACTTCCGCACGCCCGCGAAGGCGACATGATCGAGATCGAGGTTGAGCCCCATGCCGATGGCGTCCGTCGCCACCAGATAGTCCACGTCGCCGTTCTGATAGAGCGCGACCTGCGCGTTGCGGGTGCGCGGGGACAGAGCGCCGAGGACGACGGCCGCACCGCCGCGCTGACGGCGCACGAGTTCGGCGATGGCGTACACGTCGTTCGCCGAGAAGGCGACGATGGCGGAGCGGCGGGGCAGCCGCGTGATCTTCTTCTCGCCCGCATAAGACAGGCTCGACAAGCGCGGCCGCGAGACGAGGTTAGCGCCGGGCAGCAGCTCGCGGATGGCATCGCGCATCGTCGCTGCGCCCAGCAGCAGCGTCTCGGACGTGCCGCGCGCATGGAACAGGCGATTGGTGAAGACGTGACCGCGCTCGCCGTCGGCGGCAAGCTGGATCTCGTCGATGGCGACGAAGTCGGCCTCGAGCTCGCGCGGCATGGCTTCCACGGTGCACACATAAAAGCGCGCGCGGGGCGGCTTGATCTTCTCTTCGCCGGTGATGAGCGCGACCTGGCCGGCGCCCGCCTTGGCCACGACCTTCTCGTAGACCTCGCGGGCGAGCAGCCGCAGGGGCAGGCCGATGACCCCGACCTCGTGGGCGAGCATGCGCTCGATGGCGAGATGAGTCTTGCCCGTGTTGGTCGGACCGAGCACGGCGGTGACGCCGCGCCCGCGATTGGGCGGACCATGAGCCCCGGTCGTCGGCGCACCGGTGGCCGGGCTGCCTGTGGATTGCGTGGATAAGGCTTTGGACATACGGAGAAATTCTTAAGGCGATCCGGTGGCAGCCGCGAACGGGGGGAGAACGAATCCCGTCCGAATCGCTGACTCCAGGGTATTCGACTTATGTTCCGTTCCAAAACGGAACAACGACGCAGGCGCGGAGCCCGCCGTGCACATGTAAGCGGCCTAATGCTCGCGCGCTACATCTAGTTTTGCTTTCTTACAAGGGTTTCATGTGCGCCGGATCGCAACGGGAACAGAGCAGGGGCGAATCAGGGGATCGTAAATTTTCGCAGCCCGTTCCCTACAACATGTTGTGCTTTGGGGGGCCGTTAACGGATGGTGCTTGGGGAACGGCGCTATGTTTCGCAGGTGCGCGTGCAGTTTAAGGTCGCTGTCGGCTAGAGCCTCCTGTCGGTATTGGCCGCGCGCAATTGATGCGCCTGCCGATAATGCCACTTTGGGTCATAGTTTGATGGTTGTCGCCGCCGACGCTCGGTAGCCTTGAGAAACGAAGTTCTCCGATTCGCTTCTTCCACCGATCGCGACAAGATGCCTATCGAACTTAGCCACTTGATGCAGACGCTGCTCGGACAGAAGGACGCCCTTCCGGTTGGTGATTTGCCGCGTCCTGTTGCCGAACACATGCGGTGTCATCCCGCCGTCGTGTTCTTGGGTAGCAACGAGATCAAAAAGATCCGAATGAAGCATCCGGAAATTGGCTACGAAGAACTTCAGTTGCTCTTCCTAGCGATCCGTGAGGGAGAATACCGGACTGATGATCAGCGGCGGGAGCGTTGCGCCACGGTTTTTTGGACGTTCAAGGAAACGGGGGAGACGTTCGTAGTAGGTCTGAAGTCAGCTTCGCAGGGTGGCGAAGTCTGGGTGTCGACCTTTCACAGAATCAGTGGCAGGAAACTCTCAAAGAAAATCCAGCGAACCAAATTTCTTTATAGAAAGTAAGTCGGGCACCCGTGGGCTACGGGTGCCCGCTATTTCCGCACATGATGGGGCCTGCCGAGAACCCCATGTTGCGCACACGCCCGCCCTCGGCGTGGCTACGGCTGGCAGATTAATACCGTGTCGCATGTGCAGCTGGTCGTCATGTGATCACGCTGTGCACGCGAAATCCATAACTCATTATTTTTCAAAAGGGAATCCCCTCCCGTCCCAAGGTAGTCCACAGGTCTATGCACATCCTTTAAGTGACTCAACCCGCTGAACTTTTCACGTCATCGTCGTTTGTCCACAAAGCTCCTCTTCGCCAACTTCGCTAACTGTGGCTCCTTGAGCGTGCTCTCCTCAAAGGGCTTCCGGTGGCACGGCTTCTTCACTCAGTAGCCCCTAAATCTAGCATTTCTGCAGGGTTCAGGCCGATAACGGGCAAGCTCACACCGTGAACAGACCGGCGACGAATCAGGGGTTCGTAAATCTTCGCGGGCCGTTCCCTACGACATGTTGTGTTTTGGGGGTCGCGCGTTAACCACGCCGGTGCGGCACGCCATTACAGGCCGAGGAGTGGCAGACCACGAAGTGGTTCAACGAGCCTCGGCGCGGCCGGCGCGGCCGGCGCGCATGGACGTGGCCACCGCCACGGCGGTGTAGCCCCCGAAGGCGGGGATCGTGATCTGGTAGGGCACGTACATGCCCGTGCCCCGCAAGGGGACGAGCCAGGCTTCGATGCCGTTGGCTTGCCGCAGCTCCTCGATGCCCGGGTCGCCGCGCGGATAGCCGGAGATGGGCACGAACTTCACTTGGCACACCGCGGCCGGCCCCGAGTAGTTGCCGTTGCCCCGGTTCTGCACCATCACGCGCTTCTTCGGCCTGAGGACCAGATCGTAACGGGAGCGCCCGTCGAACACGGGGATCACCTCGTTGCAGACGCTGAGATCGGCGCGGGGGTCGTTGGAACGTGCGGTCAGGAACGCGCCCGAGAGCGGATCCACCACGTGCTGAACCTGTTCCTTCGTGACCTTGATCTCGCCGGGATAGGGGCGGGGCTTCGGCCAGATCTTCACCGACTGCACATAGCCGTCGCCAAAATCGATGCTGAGGCGCTCCTGGTATTTGCCGTCGCTCTGGGTGAACGAATAGGAGCGGGGGTTCGCGCCATCGGTGGTGGCCTCGCCCGAGCCGTGGAGCTTGCCCTGCCAGTTGAAGACCCAGCCCTTCAGCACCGAGAAGGTGCCGTTGCCGCGCAAGGCGTACTGGCCGTTCTGCACCGTGCCCGAGATGGTGAAATTGCCCAGGTTGAAGCGGCCGAGGCTGACATTGTAGACGGCCTGGAAGCGCGCCGAGGTGTCGACCGGGCCGGCCCTTTGTTCAGGTTCTGCGGGCTCGGGTTCCAGGTTCGGCTCCGCGAATTCTCCCGCGTCCGGCAGATCTGCGTTTGGCGGGGCGTCTTCGTCCCCCGGCTTGTTCTTGTCGCTGTAGAGGCCTTCGATTGGGAAGGGTTCGCTCTCGTCCAGAATCGAGCCGCGGGCGCCGAAATCGCTGTCCGCGTCCGGCGGCGGGCTTTCGGGGCCGGTCTCGGCCTGCGCGATGCCGTTGGGAGACGCGTCCAGCGCGACCAACGCCAAGACGGCGATGCCCAGGACCAGTGCGGCCACGGCCGCAACGTTGGCCGCAATACTCAAGACGTGTCGTGCGACCCGCATCTATCGCAGTCCCTCCTGGCCCCCCGGCCACCTTATCTCTTGACTGGCCAGTGAGCAGGATTAGTCGGATTCGTCAATTCGGCCAATACAGGTGGAAAATCCAGCAAATGGCTGAAAAGCGTATGGCACCTTGACCGAAAACGGTCATCCCCGTATATGTCCCGGCCTTGAGCCTCGCGCTTGTGAAACGTCACGAGCTGCGGCAGGTATTCACAAGATTTTCGTTAGAAGGACAAGGACCATGGCCCGTCGCTGCGAGCTGTCCGGCAAAGCCGTGCTCACCGGCAACAATGTGAGCCATGCAAAGCGCCGCACGCGGCGCCGCTTCCTGCCGAATCTGAGCAATGTCACGCTTCAGAGCGATACTCTGAAGAAGGCTGTCCGCCTCACCGTCTCCGCCAGCGCCCTGCGCTCGGTCGAGCACCGTGGCGGCCTGGACGCCTATCTGCTCAAGGCCGGCGACGACGAACTCTCGCTAAAGGCGCGCCGCCTGAAGCGCGAGATCGCCAAGGCGACCGAGGCGCAGGCGGCCTCTTAGAGGCTTTCGCCGCCGCCACTTCGCCGCGTCACCCTACGGCAGCGTAAACTGCATGATCAGCGAGCGCTGAAAAGCGCTGAAATTGTCGTCCGACATGAGCGTCAGGACGGTCGCGCCGTCTTGCGCGCGGTGGACCGCAATCGCCTCCATATTGTCGATATTCAGAAGGTCGTCGGTCTCGAGCAGCGTCTCGCCGGTGATCAGCTTGCCGGGCTTGAGGTCAGCAGGCGCGATCCGCCGGATGCGCATCTTGACCCCTTCGCTGTAGCGGAAGCGCCGCTCCAGGAGCAGCAGCCCGCCATCGGGCAATCCAGCGGCATCCGTGATGTCGAAGCCCTTGAGCCGGCGGATCGTGATCGCACCGGGAGACGGCCCGCCGATCAGCCAGCCGATCAAATTGCCGGCCCGGTCTCGCAGATACTCCGGCAGCGCTACCACCGTCCCTTGCATCCGCCCCGACTGGATCGTGGCGATCGCCTCGAGCCCTTGGTTGGAGCCCATGGCGCGTGCAGCCTTGGGCAGCGGAACGGTCCCGTTCGGCGGCCCGAAGCGGTCGGGCGTGAAGGGATAGCGCATGATGCGGTGATCCCGCTCGAACGAGACGAGGGCGCTTCCCTGAAGCGTGTCGCCGGAAAGAAGGGCCATGCCTTCCGCGTCCTGCCGGTTCTCGGAGCTCAAAGGATTGCCGTCCTGGTCGAGGATGGGCCCGAGCATGACGTTCGACAGGCTCGCAAGACGGCTCCCGTCATAAACAAGTGTCGCGCGCATCCACGAGCCCGCGTCTGACAAGGCCAGGAGCGTCGTCCCGGACGGATCGAGCGCGAGCGCCGAGTAGCCGCCGAAATGCACCGAGCGGGCGAAGAGGTTGAGCCCGCCGCGATAGATCAGCTTGCCGAACCGCGTCTTCTTCGGGTCGTCGCGATCGAAGGTGATGGGGACCACGGAGACGCGCGTCTCCGTCGGTCCCGACAGGGGCGTGGTGGGCTTCGCCAACAATGCGGAAGCGCTGAGATACAGAACGGCGATGCCGGCGAGCCCCGCTGCGAGAGCCGCCGTGGTCCTGTCCGTGATCAGCCGCACCTAGTGCAGCACCTTCCGTTTCGCCCGAGCGGCGCTCGGGTTGGCGCGTTGCAACGCGCGAAGGGCGGCGTCTTCGTCGAAGAGTTCGGCGAGCTTGTCGGTCATTGCGCCGGCCAGTTCCTCCGCGTCCGTGATGGTGACGGCACGGCGATAATAGCGGGTCACGTCGTGACCGATGCCGATGGCCAGCAGCTCGACGGGGGAACGGGTCTCGATCTCGTGGATCACCTGACGCAGGTGCTTTTCGAGATAGGCGCCCGAATTGACCGACAGGGTGGAGTCGTCGACCGGCGCGCCGTCTGAGATCATCATCAGGATGCGCCGCTGCTCGGGCCGCGCCAGAAGGCGCTTGTGCGCCCAAGCCAGCGCCTCGCCGTCGATATTCTCCTTGAGCAGTCCTTCGCGCATCATCAGGCCGAGATTGCGTCGCGCCCGGCGCCAGGGCGTGTCCGCCGCCTTGTAGATGATGTGCCGCAAATCGTTCAGGCGTCCGGGGAAGGGCGGCTTCATGGCGTTGAGCCAGGCTTCGCGCGCGTGTCCGCCTTTCCAGGCGCGCGTGGTGAAGCCCAGAATCTCCACTTTCACGCCGCAGCGTTCCAGCGTGCGCGCAAGAATGTCGGCGCAGCAGGCCGCGACCATGATCGGGCGGCCGCGCATCGAGCCTGAATTGTCCAGCAGCAAGGTCACGACCGTGTCGCGGAATTCTGTGTCGCGTTCCTGCTTGAAGGTCAGCGGGTGCATGGGATCGATGATGATTCGGGCGAGGCGCGCAGCGTCGAGCGTGCCTTCGTCGAGATCGAAGTCCCAGCCGCGATCCTGCTGCGCGAGCAGCCGGCGCTGCAGCCTGTTGGCGAGCCGCGCCACCGCGCCTTGCAGCGACACGAGCTGCTTGTCCAGGAACGAGCGAAGCCGGTCGAGTTCGTCCGCGTCGCACAGGTCATCGGCGGTGACAATCTCGTCGAACTCGTCCGTGAAGACCTTGTAGCCGAAGGCAGACGGGTCATCGAGCACCGAGAAGTTGGGACGCCAGGGATCGGATCGGCGCGGCAGATCGGCCGAGTCCGCGTCGTCGTCCAGCTGGTCGGTCGGCCCGTCCTCTTGGTCCTCCAACGTGTCTTCGGCGGTGTCGTCGGGTTGGGCTTCGGACTCCTGAGCGAGCTCCGTGCCGTCCTGCGCGTCGGCCGCGTCGCCTTGGTCCTCGGCCTGATCCGGTTCGGACTCGCCGTCCTCGGTCGACTCTTCGTTCTCTTCGCCCTGGTCGAGCTGGTCGGCCATGTTCAGCGCGGTCAGGAGGTCGCGCGCGAGCTGACCGAAGGCTTCCTGATCGAGCAGGGTCCCTTGCATCTGGTCGAGCTGCCTCTTCGCGCGCTCCTCGACCCAGGGGCGCCACAGATTGACGAGCGGCCGGGCGCGGGCGGGCGGCGCTTCGCCCGTCAGGCGTTCTCGTACCATCAAGGCGAGGGCATCGGGCAGGGGCGCTTCGGAGCGCTCCGTCTCTTCGGTGATGCGGCTGCGCGCATAACGCTGTTCGGTGCGGGCGGCGAGATTTTGGGAAACGCCGTCCATCCGCGTCGCGCCGATCGCCTCGACGCGAGCCTGCTCGAGAGCCTCGAACACGGCCCGCGCTTCGCCGCCCGATGGGGCCAGCCGCCGGTGTAGCGCTTCGTCGCGGCAAGAGACCGTGAGCGCCGCAGCGTCCGCATGGCCGCGAATGGCGGCGAGTTCCTCGCGCGTCGGGACGCGGGGCGGTTCGGGGATCCGCGCCGTCTTGCCGGAAAGTCCGGGCGGTTCGTTCGAAAACACGACCTCCACGCCGCTATCGGCGGCGATCGCTCGCGTCGCCAGCGTTACCGCGCGCTTGAACGGATCGAGGGGCGCCTCTTTCCGTTTCGGTCCAGCCATGACGTGTTCCTGGATGTCCTGCGGGCTTGAGTGTCCGAGAGGCTCGGCCTTAGCTCAGCGCCACATTGGCGGTTGAGTCCGGCAGGTCCTCGCCGAAGCAGCGCTGATAGAACTCGGCGATCAGCCCACGCTCCAACTCGTCGCACTTGTTGAGGAACGACAGCGCGAACGCGGTTCCGACGTCGCCGAAGATCTCCGCGTTCTCGGCCCAGGTGATCACCGTGCGCGGGCTCATCACCGTGGACAGGTCGCCGTTCATGAAGGCGTTGCGGGTCAGTTCGGCCACGCGGACCATGTTCGACACGATCTTGCGGCCCTCTTCGGTCCCGTACGACTTCACCTTCGCCATGACGATCTCGACCTCGTCGTCGTGGGGGAGGTAGTTGAGCGTGGCGACGATCGACCAGCGATCCATCTGACCTTGGTTGATCTGCTGCGTGCCGTGATACAGGCCGCTCGTGTCGCCGAGGCCGATCGTGTTGGTGGTGGCGAACAGGCGGAAGGCCGGATGCGGCCGGATGACCTTCGACTGGTCGAGCAGCGTCAGCTTGCCCGACACTTCCAGCACGCGCTGGATCACGAACATCACGTCGGGGCGGCCTGCGTCGTATTCGTCGAAGCAGAGCGCCGTGTTGGTCTGCAGGGCATAGGGCAGGATCCCCTCGCGGAACTCGGTGACCTGTTGACCGTCCTTGATGACGATCGCGTCCTTGCCCACGAGATCGATGCGGCTCACATGGCTGTCGAGGTTGATGCGGATGCACGGCCAGTTGAGCCGCGCGGCCACCTGCTCGATATGCGTCGATTTGCCCGTGCCGTGATAGCCCTGGATCATCACGCGCCGGTTGTGTTTGAACCCGGCCAGGATGGCCAAGGTCACGTCGCGGTTGAAGAGATAGTCCGGGTCGACATCCGGGACGTGCTCGTCCGGCTGGGAGTAGGCCGGCACCTCAAGATTGGTGTCGATGCCAAAAACTTGGCGCACGGAGACCGACATATCCGGGAGCCCGGCGTCGTTCGTCGCAGTTTCAAGAGTCATGGTCGATGATGAACCTTTATCGGTGATGGGCGCGCATCGCGTCGTAAGGGACGGCGCCGAGACCCCTGCAAAATGGCGATTTCGCGGGAGTGTGGCGGCGCAGGCTATGCGAGCCCCGCTTGCCTTAGATAGTTATAGGCTTGGATGACTTCGCGCAACTTGTCCTCGGAGGATCGGTCGCCGTTGTTGTGGTCCGGATGAAGCCGTTTCACGAGCTCCTTGAAGCGCGTTTTGATGTCCTGCTTAGTGGCGTCGTCGTCCAAGTTGAGCTGGTGGAGCGCCTTGCGTTCGAGGCGTTTCAGCGGCCGTTTGACCTTGCCCGGGGCTTCGCCCGCGGGGCCTCTCTCGCCGAAGAGCCCAAAGGGGTCCTTCGTCTCGAAACGGTAGCCATAGCCGCCGCGCTGCCCCCGGCCGCGCCCCTTGCTTTTGCCGTAGGCGTTGACGCCGACAAACCAGGTGGGCCGGTCGCCGATCTGGTCGGCTTTCTGCTGGGCCACCACTTCCTCGTCGGGCACGCCGGAGAAGTAGTTGTAGCCCTTGTTGTATTCGCGCACGTGGTCGAGACAGAAGCGATGGTACTTCCCTTCCATCCCGCGCCCCTTCGGCGCCGGATAGAGTCCGGGATTGTCGCAGCCCTCCCACTCGCATTTCGGCGCGGTATCGCGCAGCAAGCGGTCCTCGTCGGGCTTGACCCTCAGGTGGTCGAATATTTTTGAATCGAGTTTCATGTGACCGGCATTATGGGAATCGTTATTGGGCACAACAAGGATGGCTCGACAATGACAATGGCGGTACTCTGGCCGATTAAGTCGAAGCGTTCGCCGAAGGCCGGCGGACCGCGCAAACCCTTCCCCCGATGCAATCCTCTCACGGGATTGCTTCCGTGCGATTAAGAGTGCCGAGCCGAATGAGTGTCGAACAAACCATCAAGGAAAAACTGACCGCGGCCTTCTCGCCCGAAGCGCTGCAGGTCGTCAATGACTCCCACCACCATGCCCACCATGCCGGTTCACCCGGCACGGGCGAAAGCCATTTCTCCGTTATCGTGGTGTCGCCTGCGTTCGCGGGCAAGTCGCGGCTGGATCGTCACCGCATGGTCAACGCGGTTCTGGCCGAAGAACTGTCGGGCAAGATCCACGCGCTGGCCGTCACCGCGCTGACGCCGGAGGATGCGGCGAAGCGGCCGGCTTAGCTGCCTCTAGGGCGCGGATTTTGCGGACGGCTTGGCGTCGTTCGCCTCCGCCTCGTCGGCGTCGTCGTCCGGCGGGACGACGCGCAGGCGCGTGATGCGGTTGCGGTGGCGCCGGAGCACCTCGAAACGGAAGCCGTGGAAGTTGAAGGTCTGGCCCGGATTGGGGATGGTCTGCGCCTCGTGGATCACGAGGCCGGCAACGGTGGTTGCTTCCTCGTCCGGCAGGTCCCAATCCATGAGCCGGTTCACGTCGCGGATCGGCACGAGCCCTTCGACAATCAGCGATCCGTCGGGCTGCGGCTGCGCGTCCGTGGCGGCGACGTCCGTCTCGTCCGTGATGTCGCCGACGATTTCCTCGATGATGTCTTCCAGGGTGAGCAGGCCCATCACCTCGCCGTACTCGTCCACGACGATGGCGAAGTGAGCCTTCCGTTTGAGGAAGGCCGCCAGTTGGGCCTTGAGCGTCGTCGTGTCCGGCACAAACCAGGGTGGGGTTGCGAGCGCCATCACGTCGATCTTGCTGACATCGCCTTGCGAATCGCGCAGCGCCTGCAACAGCGTTCGGGCATGCAAGATGCCGACGATCTCCTCGCGTTCGCCTTTCCAGAGCGGCAAGCGCGTGTGTGAACTCTGCAGCGCCTGATCGATGATCTCCGCGGGCGGCAGGTCGGCGTCGATCGCCACCATCTTGGTCCGGTGGATCATGATGTCTGAGACATCCAGATCCCGCAGATCCAGCACGCCGCCCAACATGTCGCGGTCGCCCTTCACCACGCCGCCTTCCTTGTGGTGCAGCTCGATGGCGCCGCGGATCTCTTCATGCGCCGACAACACGTCCGTGTCGTCGTCGATATTCGTCCCGAACAGGCGCAAGGTATGTCGGACGAGGAATTGCAGCGCCGCGGTCACCGGCGCGAGCAGGGCCACCAGAACCTTCAGCACCGGCGCGACGGCAAGCGCCATCTTGTCCGCGTTCAGGATCGCATAGGTCTTCGGCAGCACCTCGGCGAAAATGACCACCAGAGCCGTCATCACCAGGGTCGCATAGGCAACGCCCGCATCCCCAAAGACGGACAGGAACAGCGATGTGGTGAGCGCGGAGGCGGCGATATTGACGAGATTGTTCCCGAGCAGCAGCGCCCCGATCAGGCGCTCGCGGGAGTCCAGCAAACGGTTGACCAGGCCCGCGCGTGCGTTGCCGTCGTCCTCGAGCGCATGCATGCGCGCGCGGCTCGCCGCCGTCAGCGCCGTCTCCGAACCGGAAAAGAAGGCAGAGAGGATCAGAAGGCCGATAATCGCGCCAAGCGTTAATCCCAGGGCCAGGGTCATTGGGGTGCGCACTCCCGCTTAAGGAAGTCTGTCAGCTCGGGCATGGAGACCTCGTTCTCGACGAATGCTTCTCCGATGCCGCGCGCCAGCACGAGAACCATGTTGCCGCCCTTGACCTTCTTGTCCTGAGCCATGAGCCGCAGCATCTCGCCGGGCGTCGGCTTGTCGCCGGGAATGGCGGCGATCTCCGTCGGCAGGCCGACGGCCTTGAAATGGGCTTCGGCGCGGGCCGCGTCGTCGGCGGAGCACAGGCCGCGTTCGACCGAGTATGAGAAGGCCTGCCGCATGCCAATGGAAATGGCCTCGCCATGCAGCAGGCGATCCGAATAGCCGGCAAAGGCCTCCAGGGCATGGCCGAATGTGTGGCCGAGATTGAGCAGGGCACGCTTGCCGCTCGTCTCGCGTTCGTCCTCCATGACGATGGCCGCCTTGGCGCGGGCGCTCGTCTCTACCGCATGGCGGCGCTTGGCCGTGTCGCCGGCGAAGATGTCCCGCCAATTCTCTTCGAGCCAGGCGAAGAAGGGCGCATCGCCGAGGAGGCCGTATTTGGCGACCTCGGCATAGCCCGCGCGGAACTCCCGGTCGCTCAAGGTCGAGAGTACGGCGATGTCGGACAGGACGAGGCTCGGCTGGTGAAACGTGCCGATCAGGTTCTTGCCCTGTTTCGTGTCGATGCCCGTTTTGCCGCCGATGGCGGAATCGACTTGGGCCAGCAGCGTTGTCGGCATCTGCACCACGCGGACGCCGCGCCGTAGGATCGAGGCGGCAAAGCCCGCGAGGTCGCCAACGACGCCGCCGCCCAGCGCGATGACGCAATCGCCCCGTTCGACTCCGAGTTCGAGCAGCGTCTCGCACAGTTTGGCGAGCACGGGGAAACTCTTGCTGGACTCGCCGGGGGCGACGACGGCGGAACCGAGGAACAGGCCTTCCTCTTCGAGCCCGGCCTTGAGCTGCGCGAGATGCAGCGCGGCCACATTGGCATCGCTCACCACGGCGAAGCGCGCGTCCGCAAGCGACGCCTTCAGGCGCTGACCGGCGGCGGCGATGAGGTCCTCGCCGATGACGATCGGGTAGCCGCGTGCGGTCAGCGCGACCTGGATCTCCGTCTCGCCGTTGTTCGTTCCGTGGGCTGTCTGCGTTTGCACCAAAATACTTCCGTTTCTTATTGCGCCTTCGCCGGATCGCCGGCGGACTCCTGAGCGAGCCGGGCCGAAAGCGCGTCGATAATACTGCTCACCATGACTTCGTGGGGGGCTTCCTTGCTTTCCACGGTGATGTCGGCTTGGGCGTAAACCGGGTTCCGCTCCGCCATCAGTCTCTTCATCACGGTCTCGGGATTGTCCACCTGCAGCAAGGGCCTGTTGTCGCGGCGTCCGACACGTTTCATGAGCACGCGCAAGTTGGCCTTGAGCCAGATCGAAATCCCGTGCTCTTTGATCGCGGTTCGGGTCTCTGGATCCACATAGGCGCCGCCGCCGGTCGCCAGTACCTGCGGACCGTTTTCCAGGAGCCGTGCGATTACCTTCCGCTCGCCGGTCCGGAAATAGGCCTCGCCGTGCTCCGCGAAGATTTCGCCGATGCTCTGGCCTGCGGCGGCCTCGATCTCGCTGTCGGCGTCCGTGAAGGGCAGGTTGAGAGACGTCGCGAGGCGCCGCCCCACGGCACTCTTGCCGGCCCCCATCAAGCCGATCAGCACGAGGGATTTTTCGCCTAAGGATCGGCGAATTTCCGCGAGTTGCCGGTCGCGGTCGCTATTTGGTTCGGCATTACGGTGAGGCATAAGACTAGGTCATAAGACATTTGGAGTCGTCGGACGTTTAAGTCGGTAGCGGAAGCCGCTAAAAAGGGGCCATGCTGACAGGGCGCCGCCGAATCGTCCATGATGGGATTCGCGAGGGGTTAAGGTGCTGCGGCGTTTTGAGTCATAATGCGGCCCTGTTCGAAACTGGACGATAATTAGGAAAACGAGCGCCCCGATGCCAACATTGTTTCGTTTCCTCGCGGTCATAGGGACGATTGCCGGTGTCGTCGCTGGAAGCCTTTATGTGCTCGCTGAGTATTTTCAGCCAGAGCCCAAAGAAATCACCAAGGCCGTGCGGGGTCTCAAGGCCGAGCCGCGGCCGGTCTCGCCTACGGCCGCCACGGCGCAGGAACCCTCTCTTGCGCTGCCGCCGAGCCACCGCGCCCAGTAGGCATTACCGGCCGATTTGCCCCCGAAACGCGGCGAGGGCGTGAACGTGGCCCGTTCGAGCCCCACTTTGCCGTCAACAGCGTCTTCGGAACTCGCGCTGTTCGTGGAAATGCTCATGGCCGAGCGGGGGGCGGCGTCCCATACGGTGGCCGCCTATTCGCGTGATCTCTCCGGTTTTCTCGCGTTTCTCGCAGCCAAAAAGACCGATGCGTCGGCCGCCACAGCAGATCACGTGCGCGGCTATCTCGAGGTCCTGGCCGCCGACGGGCTGGCGCCGACGTCGCGGGCCCGCAAGCTCTCGGCCATCCGGCAGTTTTTCCGGTTTCTGTTGAGTGAGGGCGTGCGAAAGGACGATCCGACCTCCGCAATCGACAGTCCGCGGCGGGGACGGCCCTTGCCCAAGGTTCTGTCGCTCGCCGAGGTCGAGACGCTGATTGGTACCGCCAAGGAGGCCTGCCAGACGGCCGCCGAGGGCGCGCCGCGCCGCCGCGCGTTCCGGCTGAATGCCCTCCTGGAAACGCTGTACGCCTCGGGATTGCGTGTTTCGGAGCTTGTGGCCTTGCCGCGCAACGTGCTGGCGGTCGACGACCGCGTCATGACCATCAAGGGTAAAGGCGGCCGCGAGCGCCTCGTGCCGCTGAACGATGCGGCGCGGGAAGCGCTCGCGGCCTATCTCGCCGTCCTGGCGCAGGAGCCGGCCCTCAAGGCCTCGCCATTCCTGTTCCCGACCGGCGACGGGGGGCAGCACATGACCCGCCAGCGTTTCGGTCAGGAACTCAAGGACTTAGCCCTAGCGGCAGGCCTCGATCCTGCGCGGGTCTCGCCGCACGTGTTGCGCCACGCCTTTGCCAGTCACTTGCTGGAACGAGGCGCGGACTTGCGGACGGTCCAGCAACTCCTGGGGCATGCGGATATCTCCACAACGCAGATCTACACCCATGTGATCGAGGAACGGCTGCGGCGCCTGGTCGAGGAGCATCATCCGCTGGCCAAGGCGCGGTTAACGAAGCCGCGTTAGACTTGTTGCGGTATGCCAGCCAATGGGTCCCAGTTGACAGGGCCTCGCGTCGAGGCCACTTAAGGCCGAATTTGGTTGTTATCTCTTTTGTCTTACGGATGCCCGCCTTCTGTCTTTAGGATGACCTGCATTAGGGCAGGTTTGGGTGTCCAACGGGTTTAGCCGGGCTGCATGCGTACTTATCTCGATTTCGAAAAACCGATCGCGGAGCTTGAAAGCAAGGTCGCCGAATTGAAGGCTCTTGCGACCGACGGCGATTCCGTCCCGATCAACGACGAGCTGACGCGGCTCGAGACCAAGGCGCGCGAAGCGCTCGAGGAAACCTACGCGGCGCTCACGCCCTGGCAGAAGACGCAGGTAGCGCGCCATCCGGAACGGCCCCATTTCACCCATTACGTCCGGGATCTCGTACGCGATTTCACGCCCATGGCGGGCGACCGCTATTTCGCCGAGGACGAGGCGATTATCGGCGGAATCGGCCGGCTTGCGGGCCGGTCCGTCATGGTCATCGGTCACGAAAAAGGGTCCGACACTGAGGGCCGCATCAAGCACAATTTCGGCATGGCCCGCCCGGAAGGCTACCGCAAGGCCGTCCGGCTGATGGAACTGGCCGACAAGTTTTCGCTGCCGGTGGTGAGCCTCGTGGATACGGCCGGGGCCTATCCGGGAATCGGCGCCGAGGAGCGCGGCCAGGCGGAGGCCATCGCCCGGAGCACCGAGTGCTGCATGCGTCTCGGCGTGCCCATCGTTTCGCTGATCATCGGCGAGGGCGGGTCCGGCGGCGCCGTGGCCCTTGCCACCGCGAACCGGATCTTCATGCTCGAGCACTCGATCTACACCGTGGCTTCGCCCGAAGCTGCCGCCTCCATCTTGTGGCGGGATTCGGCGCGGGCGCAGGATGCGGCCACCAACATGAAGATCACCGCTCAGGACCTGAAGAGGCTCGGCATTGTCGACGGGATCATCCCGGAGCCCGTCGGCGGCGCGCACCGCGACCCGCAGGCCGTCCTGCAGGCCGCCGGGGACGTCATCGCGAATGCCATCGCCTGGTTCGACGACTACACGCCCGACCAGATCCGAAAAGAGCGCCGTGAGAAATTCATGGCTATGGGCCGGGAAGCTTAGGCGCGCGAAGCCTAAGCTGCATAACTGTATGGTATCGACCGCGCTTCGGCCCACCGAAGTCTCTTTTTGGTCCAACTGATACGTGAAAACCTTATAGATAGACGATTGGGCCGTGGGGACGGCCCGGTCGTGCCGGGGTTCGCGTCGCGTTCGCTATTCCACACTGAATTCTGCTGGGGGTGCAAAAGGGCTCGCCGCATGCGTCGTTCCACGATCTTATCGGCCGTTCTTTGGGCCTGTGTGGTCGTTTTGGCGGCGGCCCTATTTGGCTGCACGGACTACTACCCCCCGCATATGCGCCCCTTGTCCGGAAAGATGCGCGCCCTGATGGCCGAGAAAGGCATGACCCCGTCTCAGCCCATCCTGATCCGTGTCTTCAAGTCCGAGGCCGAGCTCGAGGTCTGGAAGCAGAAGGACGACGGGCACTACTACCTCTTGAAGACCTATCCCATCTGCAAGTATTCCGGCGGGCTCGGGCCGAAGCAGAAGCAGGGCGACCTGCAGGCGCCGGAAGGGTTCTATGTCGTCGACAGGAAGCGGCTGAACCCGAAGAGCCACTACCATCTTTCTTTCAATATCGGCTATCCAAACGCCTTCGACCGGTCCCTGAACCGGACGGGCGCCAATCTCATGGTGCATGGCCAGTGCAAGTCGCGCGGCTGCTACGCCATGACGGACCCGGTCATCGAAGAAATTTACGCGCTTGCTGCCGAAGCCTTCGCAGGCGGCCAGGAGAAATTCCAGGTCCACGCCTTTCCGTTCCGGATGACGACGGCCAACCTGGCGGCGCAGACGAGCAGCCAATGGTTCGACTTCTGGGTCAATCTGAAAGAGGGCTACGACTATTTCGAGGTCACGCGGCTCGAGCCGCCGATTGCCGTTTGCGGCAAGCGCTACGTGTTCAATGCCGCCTTTCCGGGCGGGGACTATCCCAATCCGAAGCGCGCTTGCCCGCGCTACCAGAAGCTGCCCGTGGTCGCGTTCAAGCCCCAGCGGGACCAGCGGACCGTGGCCCAGTCCTCACTCGCCGAACCGCTCGGCAAAGACATCAAGCTACGCGTGAGCGACGAGACTCCCGTCTACAACATGATGACGCTGGGGCCGGCGACGCCCGATCCGAAGGCGCAAGGCAAGGAGAAGGCCGGCGACAAAAACAAGGTCGCCCAACGAGGGTCCTACGAGCAGTGACCGGAGGCGTATTCACGGTTGCGGGGATCATCCTCTAGCCCTCTTTCCGAGGCTAACTGGCGCCCCTAGCATGAGGCCGACAATCGCTCTTGTCCGAGAGGGCTGACGATGCTGCGCTTACTTTTCGTCTCTATTCTGCTGACGGCGCTCGCGGGCGGTGCGTACTACCTGTTCACGCCCGAGGGGCGGCAGCTCATCGACCGGGTCACCATCAATTGGGACCGCCAGGACAACCGAGGGCACTTCCGGTCCGGCCGTCCGCTGCCGGGGACGCCGGATCTAAGCCGCTTCTCCGCGCGGATGAACGAAGCCGGCGTGAAGCCCGGCATGCCGGTGCACATCCGCATCTACAAGCTCGAATCCGAAATCGAGCTCTGGGTGCAGAAGAACGGCCGTTTCGAGCGCTTCGCGACCTATCCGATCTGCATGTGGTCCGGGCGCCTCGGGCCGAAGCTGAAGGAAGGCGACCGGCAGGCGCCCGAGGGCTTCTACACGGTGGACAAGGACGCGCTCAATCCCAACAGCGTCGAGCACCTTTCCTTCAATCTCGGCTTTCCGAACGCCTATGACCAGAGCAAGGGGCGCACCGGCTCGTTTCTGATGGTGCATGGCGGCTGCGCGTCCATCGGTTGCTTTGCCGTCACTGACGGGGTGGTGGACGAACTCTGGGCCTTCGTCACCGCGGCGCTCGACAACGGCCAGGCCCGCATCCCCGTTCACGCCTTTCCCTTCCGGATGACCGAGAAAAATCTGCGTCTCCGGTCGGGAGACAAATGGGCGCCGTTCTGGGCCAACCTCAAAACGGGTCACGACCTGTTTGCCCGCGACCGGGTGCCGCCGAAGGTCAGCGTGTGCGATGGGTCTTACGTGTTCGAGCGGGGCAGCGCCGCCACGGTGGACAGCGCGGTCGAGGCGTACTGCCCCGACACTGTGGCCCGACCCAGTCCGCGCGAACGGGCCGCCACTACAGAGGCCAGAAATACAGAATGAGCGGTGTGCCCGCGAGCAGCACAATGACGGAGAGCGGCAGGCCCAGCCGCCAGTAATCGCCAAAGCGATAGCCTCCGGGACCCATCACCAGCGTGTTGCACTGATGGCCGATGGGCGTCAGGAAATCGCAGGCCGCGCCGATGGCGACCCCCATCAGGAATGCATCGGGGTTGTAGCCGAGATTGCCGGCGAAGCTCGCGGCGATCGGCGCCATGACGAGCACCGTGGCGGCGTTGTTGAGGAAGGGCGTGACCGCCATGGCCGCGGCCATGAGGAGGAGCAGCGCCCCGTAGGCCGGCAGATAAGACGCGGTCTCCGACAGCCACCCGGCGATGAGGTCCGTGCCGCCCGTGGTGCGGAGCGCGTCACTGACGGGAATGAGCGCGCCCAGCATGACCAGGATCGGCCACTCGACCACGTCATAGGCTTCCCGCAGGGACAGCGAGCGCAGGAGCAGCAGCACGACGGCGGCCCCGAAGAAGGCGATGGCCACAGGCACGATGCTGAATGCGACAAGGCCCATGGCCACGGCCAGGACGGCAAGGGGCAGGAGGCTGCCCCGCCGACCGATCCGCAAGTCGCGCTCGGCCAGCGGCAGAAGGTGCAGCGCGCCCAGCGTCTCCGGCATCGTGGTCAGATTGCCTTGGAGCACGACCACGTCGCCAGCACGGAGCCTCACAGCGCGCAACCGGTTGGCGATACGGCGTCCGGTCCGGCTCACGGCAAGGAGGTCCATGCCGTACCGGTCGGCGAGTTTCAATTGGCCGACCGAATAGCCGATAAGCTCGGAATCCGGTGTGATGACCGCTTCCATGATGCCGATCTCGTCGCTCGGCGTGTCACGCCCGTTGCCTTCCGCATGAGGCACGAGGGTCAGCTTCTCCAGCGCAACGAGCCGTTCCAACGCGGACGGTTCGCCGCGCAGGATCAACAAATCGCCCGCCCGGATGATGCTGTTCCCCGCGGGGTCAAAGCGGCGCACCGTTCCCCGGATCAGGGAGATGACTTCGACGTCGCCCTCGCTCAGGTCCTCGAGCGCCTTCACGGTGATGTCGGTGGCGGGCGAGTCTTCGGGAACGGCGACCTCGGTCGTGTAGCCTTCCAATGTGAAGGCTGCATCCATGGACACGATCCCTTTTCGGTCCTTGGGAAGAAGCCGCCAGCCGACCAGCAGGAACACGAAGCCGATGAGCGAGAGGCAGGCACCGACGGGCGCGAAGTCGAACATCTCGAAAGGCTGGCCGATGCTTTGTTCGCGGACCCGGCTCACGATGATGTTCGGAGAGGTGCCGATGAGCGTGACGGTGCCGCCGAGAAGGGCGCCGAAGGACATGGGCATAAGAAGAGAGGACGGTGAGGTTCCGCTGCGGCGGGAGACCTGGAACGCGACCGGCATTAGCATCGCCAGCGCGCCGATATTCTTCACGAAGCCGGACATGACGGTGACCGAGCCCACCAGGGCGGCGATCTGCCGGTATACCGTCGTGAGATAGGGGCCGAACTGGCGCACCAGCCGTTCGATCACGCCCGACCGGCCCACCGCGGCGCTGACGATGAGGGCGCTGCCAACGATGATGACGATGTCGTCGCTGAAACCGGAGAAGGCCTTTTCGGGTGGAACGATGCCCGCGGCGATCGCGGCCAACAGCGATAGGAGCGCCACGACGTCGTAGCGCAAACGTCCCCAGATGAAGAGCGCCATCATGCCGACGACGATGGCGAAGGCGAGCGCTTGGTCGACCGTCATGGCGTTCGCGGGTCTCCCGTCAGGCTTTCGCCCCTCCGCGCCACCGGTGCGTTGGCTTCAAACAGATCTGTTGTCGCTAAAACGCCCCGTGGCAGTGCTTGTATTTCTTGCCCGATCCGCACGGGCAGGGCGCGTTGCGCTGTACCTTGCCCCAGGTGGAGGGATCGGAAGGGTCGAGCGCCACGGCGGCCGCCTTGCGGGTGCGTAAGGGCGCGGCGCCGGATGCAGGCGCGGGGTCCGCACCCTCCATCGCGAACTCGTCCTCGCCCGTTGTGGGGTCGATGTGGTGCGCCTCCATGGGTGGCAGGTCGGTGATGTCCAAGGACGGCGCGTCGGATTCCTGCGCGATCTCGGCGTGCATGATCTGCCCGGTGACCGCTTCGCGCAGGCGGGCCAGCATCTGCTCGAACAAGGTAAAACTTTCGCTCTTGAACTCGTTCAGCGGGTCGCGCTGGCCGTAACCGCGAAGGCCGATGACCTGACGCAAATGCTCGAGCGTCACAAGGTGTTCTCGCCATAGACTGTCGAGCGTCTGGAGCAGAACCGCGCGCTCGAGCTGGCGCATGGTGTCCGAGCCGAACCTCGCGGCTTTGCGGGCAGCGGCCTCGTCGGTCGCCTTGATGAGCCGCTCGTGAATCTCAGCTTCGGCGATGCCTTCCTCGTCCGCCCAATCGGTGACGGGCAATTCGAGGGCGAAGACGTTGCCAATCTTCTCTTTGAGCCCCTCGAGGTCCCATTGTTCCGGATAGGACTTCTCGGGGATTGCCTCGGCGACCAAATCGTCGACGACCTGGCGGCGCATTTCCGCGATGGTCTCGGCCAGATCTTCGTCCGCCAGGAGTTCGCGACGCTGCTCGAAGATCGCCTTGCGTTGATCGTTCATCACGTTGTCGAACTTCACGACGTTCTTGCGGATGTCGAAGTTGCGCGCTTCGACCTTGCCTTGCGCCTTTTCCAGGGCCTTGTTGATCCAGGGATGGACGATGGCTTCGCCCTCCTTGAGACCGAGCGCCTGCAACATGCCGTCCATGCGTTCGGACCCGAAGATACGCATCAGATCGTCCTCGAGGGACAGGAAGAAGCGGGATGCACCCGGATCGCCCTGACGGCCCGAACGGCCGCGGAGCTGGTTGTCGATACGGCGGCTTTCATGGCGTTCGGTGCCCACCACGTAAAGACCGCCGGCCTCGAGCGCCTTCTTCTTCTTCTCTTGAACATCCGCGTCGATCTCGGCGCGCTTCGCCTCGACTTCGGCGGGGCTCGGCTCCTTGCCTTTTTCAGCCTGCTCGGCGAGCCAATCCTCAAGCCGCATGTCCGGGTTGCCGCCGAGCTGGATGTCCGTGCCGCGGCCGGCCATGTTCGTGGCGATGGTGATCGCGCCCGGCACGCCGGCTTGTGCGACGATATGGGCTTCCTGCTCGTGATAGCGCGCGTTGAGCACGTTGTGCGGCACTTTGCGTTTCTTCAGGAGTTCCGAAAGAATTTCCGATTTCTCGATCGAGGTGGTGCCGACGAGCATCGGCTGGCCGCGCTCTTGCGCGTCCCGGATCAGTTCGATGATGGCGTCGTATTTCTCTTTCGCCGTCCGGTACACCTCGTCGTCTTCGTCGATGCGCGCCATGGGCCGGTTGGTCGGCACTTCGATCACGTCGAGGCCGTAAATATCCATGAACTCGTCGGCCTCCGTCAGGGCCGTGCCGGTCATTCCGGCAAGCTTCTCGTAGAGTCGGAAGTAGTTCTGGAACGTGATCGTCGCGAAGGTCTGGTTCTCCGGCTGGATCTCCACGTGTTCCTTCGCCTCCAGCGCCTGGTGCAGGCCCTCGGAAAAGCGCCGGCCGGACATCATGCGGCCGGTGAACTCGTCGATCAGGACGACTTCGCCATTCTTCACGATGTAGTCGCGATCGCGCTGAAACACTTTGTGGGCGCGCAGAGCCTGCTGGACGTGATGCACCACGCTGACATTCTCGACGTCGTAGAGAGAGTCGCCCTTGAGAAGGTCAGCTTCGATGAGAAGCTGTTCGATATGCTCGTTGCCTTCTTCGGTGAGCGACACCTGGCGGGTCTTCTCGTCGAGCTCGAAGTCTTCGTCTTTGAGCTTGGGGATGAACACGTCGATCGTGTTGTAGAAATCAGAGCGGTCGTCGAGGGGACCGGAAATAATGAGCGGGGTCCGCGCCTCGTCGATCAGAATGGAGTCCACCTCGTCGACGATGGCGAAGGTGTGTCCGCGCTGGACCATCTCGCTTTCGAGATACTTCATGTTGTCGCGCAGATAGTCGAAACCGTACTCGTTGTTCGTGCCGTAGGTGACGTCGCACGCGTACTGGGCCTTGCGCTGCTCGTCGTTCAACTCGTGCTCGATCGTGCCGACGGTGAGCCCCAGGAACGAGTAGACCTGTCCCATCCATGCGGCGTCGCGCTTGGCGAGATAGTCGTTCACCGTCACGACGTGCACGCCCTTGCCGGTCAGCGCGTTCAGGTAGACGGGAAGCGTGGCGACGAGCGTCTTGCCCTCGCCGGTTTTCATCTCGGCGATCCGGCCTTCATGCAGAACCATGCCGCCGATCAGCTGCACGTCGAAATGGCGCTGACCCAGCGTGCGTTTGGCGGCCTCCCGGACCGTGGCGAACGCTTCCGGCAACAGATCGTCGAGCGTTTCGCCCCCGGCAAGGCGCTTGCGGAACTCGTCGGTGCGGGCGCGCAGCGCCTCGTCGGACAGAGCGGAAACTTCGGGCTCCAGGGCGTTGATCGCCGCGACAACCGGGTCGTATTTCTTCAGTTTGCGGTCGTTGGACGAGCCGAAGACTTTATTGGCAATGGCGCCGAGGGAAAGCATCGAACCTTTAGCCTCTCATGGCGTGAGCCGGGCCGCGCGGGGCTCTTCTCAGAGCCCTGGAGGTCCTTGGCGGATGGAGTGTGGGACCCCCGGTGGTTGTTCGCCGGTTCCTAGAAAAAACGGCGAGAAATGCCGGGGGTCAACGCCGGAGACATAAGTGGCGGCCTCTGCCTTGTCAACGCGAGCGGCGGGGCACGCGTGGCACTGTCAGGCAGGCTCTTTGGTGGTTGCAGCGCGGTGTTTGCCGATTTCGTCGAGCTGTTTTTGCAACGAGAGCTTGCTCAGGCTTGCAAACGGCAGGTTCACGAAGATCGTGATGCGCTGAAACAGCATGCGATAGGTGTCGTCGAAGGCGAGCGCTCGTTCCGCGTCGGTGCCCTCGACTGCTGCCGGATCCGGAAGGCCCCAATGGGCGGACATGGGCTGACCGGGCCAGATCGGGCAGACCTCGTTGGCAGCGTTGTCGCAAACGGTGAAGACGAAATCGAGCTTGGGAGCATCGGGCCCGCTGAACTCCTCCCAGGACTTCGAGCGCAGGCCGGACACGTCGTAATTCAGCTTTTGCAACAGGTTTAGAGCATACGGGTTGACCTGGCCGGCCGGCATGCTGCCTGCGCTATAGGCTTTGAACTTGCCTGCGCCTTCGCGGTTCATGATGCATTCGGCCATGATGGAACGAGCGGAATTGCCCGTGCATAGGAAAAGCACGTTCAGGGGATCGTTAGCGTCGCCGGTTTTCATGTCGGTTTCCTCCGTTCACTCCGAACAACACGTTGCCAAGGTCGTCTCGATCAATGGGCCGCAAACCGACGGGTCTCCCTGACAACAGTCCTCCACTAGGAAGGACAGCAGAGCCCGGGTCCCTTCGAGATCCACGGCGTAGATCATGGACCGGCCTTCTTTTCGGGCCTGGACGAGATTGGCGCGCGCAAGGATAGCCAGGTGGGATGACAGTGTGTTCTTCGGGATGCCGACCGCCTTGGCGATATCGCCCGCCGCCATCCCGTTGAAGCCCGCCCGGACCAGCAGCCTGAAAACCTTGAGACGGGTTTCCTGTGCCAGCCCGCCCAGCGCGTCGACAGCCTCGTTAATATCCATAGTTCTAGAACTATTGAATAAATAGAATCCTGTCAATTCCTGCGGGTTGGCAAGTCCCGAGGCCAACGCTAAGAAGGCGTCTGGGGAAGCACCCAAACCCGCTCCGCCACCAATCGATGTGATTAGGCCGGAGCCGAAGACGAGGATTAATCCAGTGAAATTGTGGTCAGCCTTGCTGCTCCTGGCAGCGTCGATGTTCCTTGTGCCGCCAGTACTCGCCGACGACGCTGTCGTCGCGCGCGTGAACGGGGTGGAGATCAAACAATCCGATCTAGACTTTGCCGCCTCCGAAGTCGGACCGCGGCTCGGAACCGTCCGTCCCGACGACCGCAAGCGGATCCTGATGCAGTTCGTGATCGAGAACGAGCTGATGGCCGGCGCCGGTGAAAAGGAAAAGCTGGACGAGGCAGATACGTTCGCAAAGCGCGAGGCCTATCACCGGCGGCGCGCGCTGCGGGACGCGTACTTCGACAAGAACGTCACAGGCGGCGTCTCCGAAGCGGAAGCGAAAAAGGTCTTCGAAGAGAACATCGCCAAGGTGAAGCCGGAGCAGGAGATCAAGGCCCGGCATATTCTCGTCGATACGGAAGATCAGGCGAAGGCTATCAAGGCTGAGCTCGATGGCGGCGCCGATTTTGCCAAGCTCGCGTCGGAAAAGTCGAAAGACAAGAACGCGGAAGGAGGCGATCTCGGTTTCTTCACCCGTGGCCAGATGCTGAAGCCTTTCGAGGATGCAGCCTTCGCGCTCGATGTGGGTCAGATTTCCGATCCCGTGAAGACGAGCTTCGGTTGGCACATCATCCAGGTCGAGGAGAAGCGCGATCAGGAGCTGCCGACCTTCGAGGATGTCAAGGACCCCATCATGAGCCAGCTCGTGGTGCGCAAGGCCCAGACGGTCGTGAACGACCTTCGGTCCAATGCCGACATCGAGATTGTCGATCCGGAGATCAAGCGGTCCATGGAGGACGCAGCCATGCGGGGCGAGGCGCCGCCGCTGCCCGACGAAGAGTTCAACGAAGACCACTAAAGGCCGCCGACGTTTCGGTCATGGACAAAGTCTCGCCGTTTGCCCCGGTGCAGGTGCCGGTCTTGCCGCCGATCGAGGGCGTTCGTCTCGCGGCGTGCGAGGCCGGGATCCGCTATGCCGGCCGCACCGACCTGCTCTTGGCGTTGTTCGAGCCATCGACCGCCGTGGCGGGCGTGTTCACCACGTCCAAAACGGCGTCGGCGGCTGTCGAATGGTGCCGCGAGCATGTGCGGCACGGCATGGCCCGGGCTCTGGTCGTGAACTCGGGCAATGCCAATGCCTTCACGGGCATGCGCGGGCGCGAGGCGGTCGCGGAGACTGTGCGGGCGACAGCGCGCATCGCCGAGTGTCTCGATGCGGATGTCTATGTCGCCTCGACCGGCGTGATCGGCGAGCCGCTCGACCCGTCGAAATTCGTGGGCTTTCTCGCAGGTCTTGCGGAACGGGCGCAGGCCGACGCGTACGAAATGGCAGCCCGCGCGATCATGACAACGGACACGTTTCCGAAGCTCGCTACGCGAACTTGCGAGATCGGCGGCGTGACCGTCACGCTCAACGGTATCGCCAAGGGCGCCGGCATGATCGCTCCCGACATGGCGACGATGCTCTCTTTTCTGTTCACGGACGCGCCGATCGAGCCCGCCGCTCTTCAGTCCGTTCTGTCGCCTCTGGTCGAAGACAGTTTCAACGCGATCACGATCGACAGCGATACGTCCACCAGCGACACGGTCCTTCTCTTCGCGACAGGCGCGGCAGAGCGGCGCTCGTGTCCGCGCATCGCTGACGGAAACGACGAGCGGCTCGCGGGGTTCCGCGCGGCTCTTTTCGATCTTATGCGCGACCTTGCGCATCAGATCGTGCAGGACGGCGAGGGGCTCACCAAGTTCGTCTCGGTGACGGTTAAGGGGGCCGAGTCAAAGGCGTCGGCGCGCACAATCGCGAAGGCGATCTGCAATTCGCCTCTGGTGAAAACGGCGCTGGCGGGTGAGGACCCGAACTGGGGCCGTATCGTCATGGCCGTAGGCAAGGCCGGTGAGGCGGCCGACCGCGACCGGCTAGCGATCTGGTTCGGCGACATCGAAGTGGCGAAAGACGGCGAAGTCGCGCCTTCCTACAAAGAGGTCGACGGGGCGGCCTACATGAAGCGTCCCGAGATCGACATCACCGTGGATGTGGGCATCGGTGAGGGCACGGATACGATGTGGACCTGCGATCTCACTAAGGAATACATCGCCATCAACGCTGATTACCGGTCGTGACGGGAGCAGAGCGCGCCAAGCCGCTTGTGTTGGTCGCCGCATGTGCGCTGGTCGATGACAGCGGACGCGTCCTCATTTCTCAGCGGCCCGAAGGCAAGCCGCTCGCGGGGCTCTGGGAGTTCCCAGGCGGGAAGCTGGAGGACGGCGAGACGCCCGAACACGGTCTCATTCGCGAACTCGACGAGGAACTCGGGATCGCGATTGCGCCATCGTCGCTCATCCCGTTGATGTTCTCGAGTTTCTCCTACGCGGACTTCAACCTGCTGATGCCGCTCTTCGCATGCTGGCAGTGGTCGGGAGACGTCACACCCAAAGAGGGGCAGGCGCTGGTCTGGGCCGCTCCGGCCGCGTTGCAAGACTATGCAATGCCGCCCGCCGACGAGCCGCTCAAGGGGCTTCTGCCCGGCTTGCTCGACTGCGTACGCAGCGCCTCGGCTGGCAGCTAGGACCCTCGCGCCAATCGCCCGGCTTCAACTCTCCGGATCGGTCTTCGAACCGTCCTTGGGATCGGTTCTGGGAAACGACGCCTTCGCGCCTCCCGGCTGCTCCGTCGTATTGAGCGCGTCCGCCAGGCGGCTTTGCGCCGAGCCCGGCTTCAGCGGCTTCTGCTGGCTCGGGTCCGGTCCCCAGCCGCTCATGAAAACGAATTGGAATGTCGCGGCGACCTTGCCGTCCGGCGTGCCGTAGCGCGACCGGTACAGGTCCTCCGCTCGCAGCAGCACCCGCCGCGACAGTGGCTTCTTGCTGCGGGCCACGAGCACGTTGCCGCCACCGAGAGCGCGGATTTCCTGCATCAGCGCACGGGGCGAGGGGTAGATCACCTCGAGTTCCTCCGTGTCCGTGACGGGCAGGGCGAAGCCGGCGCGTTGCAGAAGCGCGCCGTAGGATCGCACGTCCGCGAACGGGGCGACCCGCGGAGACACCCCGCCCTCGATCTCCTCTTCCGCTTCGAGCAGACATTCCCGCAACTCGCCGAGCGCATTGGCGCCAAGCGCCGCGGCCATGAAAAGCCCATCAGGCGCGAGCGCCCGGCGGATCTGGATGAGGCTGCCGGGGAGATCGTTGACGCGGTGAAGAGCGAGGCCGGACACGACGAGGTTGAAGGCGCCGTCCTTGAACGGCAGCAGGTCTTCGTCGCAGACGACGGCGGGTGACGGGCAGCGGCGTGCATAGGCCAGCACACTCTCCGCGTAGAACACCTCCTCGACCGACGGCAGTTCGGCGATGGTCCGCCCCAACAGGCCGTGATAGGCCCCGAGGTCGAGCGCCCGCGGGAAGGCGCGCAACATGATCGCGACCCGGTCGGCGATCTCGCCGGCGACGTGGCCGATCAGAACTTGGCGATCCTCGATTTCGCTCGCAAAGCGGGCTCTGCGCGCGCGCAAGAGTCGCCGGTCGAAAAGAAGCGGGGCTTCGCTCATTGCGGCTCCTCATTCGATCGTCGGCAACTTATAATTGTTTCTATGTCCATCGAAGCAACAAAGGTTGAAGCCGCTTCCGTCTGGCGCACGGTGCTGCGCACGGCGGCCGATCTGGTGCTGCCGCCCGTCTGTGTGGTCTGCCGTGCGCCCATCGTATCTCACGGGCTCCTTTGCGGTTCGTGTTTCGCCGGCATCGATTTTATCGCGCCACCGTTGTGCACACGTCTCGGCGTGCCGCTTCCTTACGATACGGGGGAACCGTATCTGTCGGCGGCGGCGATTGCCGCGCCGCCGGTCTACGACCGCGCGCGAGCCGTGGCGCGCTACTCGCAGACCATGCGCGATCTGATCCAGAGCTTCAAATACCGGGACCGGCAGGACGGACTAAGCCTGTTCACCCGCTGGCTCGTACGAGCCGGGTCCGACCTGCTGGCCGACGCTGAGCTTCTCGTGCCGGTGCCGCTCTACCGGTCGAGGCTGTGGTCGCGGCGGTTCAACCAGTCGGCCTTGCTGGCGCGGGGGATCGAAAACGACACGGGTGTGCCGGCCGACTGTTTCGTTCTGCGGCGGACGCGCCGCACGGCAAGCCAGGTGGGCTTGTCGGCGGCGCAGCGAAAGCGCAATGTCGCGGGAGCCTTTAAGGTGTCTGCGTCGCGCGCACATGCGATTGCCGGGAAATCCGTGGTGCTCGTGGACGACGTGATTACCACCGGCGCCACAATAGAGGCTTGCGCTCGCGTCCTGAAACGGGCGGGCGCGGCGCGTGTGGATGTGCTGGCCCTGTCCCGCGCCGTTGAACCGGCGGCCTTCGTGCTTTAGGTAGCGCGGTCTGCCGCAGGACGGTTTGAATCCCAGCAGTCAAAATGCTGGACGGTTCGATTAAGACCAACGATCGAGAGTTGAGCATGGGTTCTAAGACCGCCAATCGTTTTCGCTCCGCGCTCGTGCAATTGCGCGCCGGGCGGGTGATCGCGGACAACCTGGTCTCAGCGGAGGCTTTGATCCGCGAAGCGGCCAAGGGCGGCGCGACCTATATTCAGACCCCTGAGAATACGGCGCTGATGGAACTCGAGCCCGAGCTCGTCCGGAGCCAGGTTCAGCCGGAAGGCGAAAGCCGCCCGCTGGCCGTGTTCCGCGCGCTGGCGGGCGAGTTCGGCATATGGCTGCATATCGGCTCGCTCGGGGTCAAAGGCGGCGACGGGCGCATCGCCAACCGCTCGTATCTTCTGGCGCCGGATGGGACGATCGCCGCGCGCTACGACAAGCTGCATATGTTCGATGTCGACCTTCCGAACGGTGAGACCTATCGCGAATCCGACAACTATACGCCGGGCAGCAAAGCGGTCCTTGCGCGTTTGACTCCCGGCGGCGTGTCCGCGCGGCTCGGCATGACCATTTGCTACGACCTACGCTTTGCCGCGCTGTATCGGGCGCTGGCCATCGCCGGTGCGAACATGATCGCCATTCCGGCGGCCTTCACCAAACACACGGGCGAGGCGCATTGGCATGTGCTGCTGCGGTCGCGCGCGATCGAGACCGGCGCGTACGTGTTCGCGGCGACGCAAGGCGGCCTTCATGAGAATGGCCGCTGGACGTTCGGGCACTCGATGATCATCTCGCCCTGGGGCGAGATCCTGGCCGAGGCGGGGGCCGATCCGTGCGTCGTCTTCGCCGACATCGATCTTGCCCTCGTGGAGGAGGTGCGGGCCCGGATCCCCGCGCTCACTCATGGGCGGCCGTTCGAGATCGAGATTGCGGCGCCGGCCGATGATGCCGAGAAGCGGCAAGCGTCATGATCCGCTATGCCCTCATATGCGGAAGCGGGCACCAGTTCGACGCGTGGTTCTCGTCCAGCGCTTCGTATGACGAGCAGTGCGAGGCCGAGGCGATCCGCTGCCCGGAATGCGGCGGCGCGGATGTTCAGAAGGCGCCGATGGCGCCTGCCGTGTTGCGCGGCCGGCGAAGTGAGCCGGCAGGTGACGAAGCGCCGCCGACCGCCGATGGGCCGCTCATGGGACCCAAAGATTCGGCCAAGGGCCAAAGTTACGCCTTTCTCAAGGGCCTCCGGGAGCATCTGAAGGCCAACGCCGACGATGTCGGCGACAAATTCGCCGAAGAAGCGCGGAAAATGCACCACGGGGAAGCCGAAGAGCGGAGCATCTACGGTGAGGCGACGGTCGACGAGGCTAAGTCATTGTATGAAGAGGGAATTCCAGCGCTCCCGCTCCCCAAGCTGCCGGACGAGCACAACTAGCCTTCCGGGTCCCGACGGACCCTGTCCGCGAACGGGTAACCTCTTGTTTGGGGCTGTCACGTATAGCTGAACAATAATTCGCGAAGTGCCGTGGAAATGTCGGGATGCCTCTGCAATGATGAGGGTGCCGGACGGTTGGATCGCGCATAACCAGGGAACGAATCATGCGCCTCACTTTTCAACAGCAACCACGGCCTTGGACCCATCTATCGGCGTTCCGGCTGTCTATGGCCGCCTGCCTCGCGGTCCTTCTGCTTGCCCAGCCGGCGGCCGCAGAGACGGACAAGCACGCAACCTCGCCGGATCTCGATCTCAGCATGCCGAAGGGGCTCGACGCCCAGCCGCAGCCCGTCTATCCGGACGATCGATTCGGCACGACCGACACATCGGCGACGGACGAGGATGCCGATGAGGCCAACACGGACGAACCCGCCAGAAGCGCGTCGCGCTCGCCGGTCGAAGAACCGGAATCGTCGCTGACCAGCGACCCGGACATCGAGACGCTCAAGAGCGACGACCTGGCCGATGTGGAAGCGCCGGTCGAGCCGAAAACGCCGACCGTGATCGCCACGATCGACAAGACGACACAGGAGATGACGGTCTTCGTCGACGGGGTCGAACAATACCGCTGGCCTGTTTCCACCGGTCTTCCCGGCTATGCTACGCCTGGCGGCACGTTCACCGCGAGCTCGATGAACGAGATTTGGTACAGCAGGCAGTGGGACAACGCGCCCATGCCGCATGCGGTGTTCTTCACCAAGAAGGGGCACGCGATCCACGCTACCAAGGAAGTGAAGAAGCTGGGTAAGCCTGCCTCGCACGGCTGCGTGCGCCTGTCGCCGAAGAATGCGGAGACATTCTTCAACCTGGTCAAGGAACACGGCCTCGACCGTACGGAAGTCGTCCTAACGGGTTCGACGCCGGGCGGGGACTACAAGATCGCCCATCCCGACCGCCGTTACGATCCGTACCAGGACTATGGCCGGCCGGTTTATCCGCGTTATGCGCCGGGCCGCAACTACGAGCGCTACGGCTACAACGAGATTCGGCCGCGGGCCGAGCGCCGCCGCCGTGTGTTCGTGCCGCGGAATCAGCCGCGCCAGTACCGCCGCGCTCCGCGCCGGGGCAACTGGTTCCGCGCACCGGGGTACTAGGTACCGGCGCAATAGGCCACGGCCTTGCGGCCGTGGCGCGGTTTGTGTTGTTGCAGTCGTTCCTGGCTCAAGCCGCCAACAAGCGTTGGATGGGGACTTCAGCGGCCTCATCGCGCGGGCGGGTCAGGTAGAGTTCAGCCAAGAGATAGCCCTGCGTCTCCTTGCCCGAGGGGTCGATGCCCTGCTCGGTCAGGTGCTCTAGAACTTTTTCTTGCTCGTCTCTGGACGCGAATTTGCGCTGGACGAACAGCCGCTGGCTCAGCTTTTCCGTCACGAAGCCTGCTTTGCCGAGGGTCTCGGCAATGGCATCGAACGGGAACATGCGCAGGACGAAGTTGGCGAACCAGGGACGCGCGCCCTTTGTCACCGCAGGCAGGAGTTCCTCGAAGCTTTTCTCCGTGACGTAGCCGACACACCCGGTGGACGTCACCAAATCGACGGGCGCCAGATCCGGCCAGACGTCTTGGGGCAGAGGCTTGGTCTCGAGATCCATAGCAAGGCCTCGGTCCAGAAGGCCCGCCTGCTCGCCGTACGCAACGGCGTTCTCGGCGACGTCGAGGCCGATCACCTCGATGTCTTCAACTTGGTCGAGTTGGGCGAAGAAGTCGGCGTCTTTCTCGATAATTTCTTCGGCGGTGGCGCCGGCGTGCCCCAACTCTGCCCAGCGGTCGTAGAGGTCTTGGATCGACAGATCGTGTTTCAGCAGCGCCGCATTGATCCCGTAGGAACAGCCGATATCCAAGATGTGGACGGTGTCGCCGGTTTTTCTTTGCCGCAGCTCGATCAGCTTTTGGAGGACGGGCTTGGCGGCCCCTGGAATCTGGTACCCGACACTCTTCAGCTCTCGAAAATACGCACGTGGATCGGCGTGATCGTAGATGTGATCCATCGTCGCTTTGGCGTCATTGAGTTCGTCGTAGCGGTGATCGTCCAGCATCGGTCCTCCCGGTTTGATCGCTCCCCTTGCGTCGGATCGGGCAAGCCGTGTTTCGGCTGCCGCGTTCCATGTGTGAAACGGCAAGCAGGCGCCATGGCGGCGCGCCGAAGCGGTCCCGTAGGGAGGCAATGTTATTTTGGCTTAGGTTTGTGAACCTAGCATGGGCGCGTCACGTTTCTCAAGCGAGCGGCCGACGATGGTCAGACATCGCGAAAAACCCTACGCTCTTGGTGGTTTTCTTGACGGTGTTGCAAGGCACCTAAGGTCGTCATACGCGCCAATGAGGAGTGGGCGGACGCGAAGGTATGCTGTGCGGCGGGTCTTAACAGGCCGGTCTCGTCGCCGTCATGAAGTAATTCACGTCCGTATCGTGCGAGAGCCGCCAATCGTCCGCCAACGGATCATAGGTCATGCCGGTAAGGTCCGTGGATTGCAGCCCGGCGCCGGCTACAGCCGCCTTCAGCTCCTCGGGTGTCACGAACCGGTCCCATTGATGGGTGCCGGCAGGCACCCAGCGCAGGACGTATTCCGCACCGACAATGGCGAGTGCGTATGACTTGAGTGTCCGGTTCAGCGTCGAGAGAATCATGACGCCGCCATCGGCGACGAGAGGCGCGAGCCTGGCGAGGAAGGCCGGCACGTCGGGGACGTGCTCGACCACTTCGAGGAGAAGGACGGCATCGAAACGGCGGCCCTGTTCTGCAACGGCTTCCGCCGTCGTCGCCTCGTAGCCGATCTCGAGCCCGGCGCCTGCCGCGTGGGCCTTAGCCGCGGCAATGGTCTCCAGGCCGGGATCGATCCCTGTCACCGAGGCCCCGAGACGCGTCAGGGGCTCGGATATGAGGCCGCCCCCGCATCCAATATCGAGCACGCTAAGACCTTCGAGGCACGGCGGGTCCTTGGGATCCCGGTCAAATTGTGCGCAGAGCCGGTCGCGAATATAGGCGAGCCGCGTCGGGTTCAGCCGATGCAGCGGTCGGAAAGGCCCGGTTTCGTCCCACCATTCTTCGGCGAGTTTCGCGAATTGCGCCACTTCGCCGGCGTCGAGCGTCGAAGGGGAGGCAGGTGCGGCAGTATCCTGGGATGCGGTCATGGGCGCATTGGCGGCGGCAGGCCTCGCCCTGTCAAGGCCATGCCTCGCCTAGTCAAAGCAATGGCCGAAGTCCTGCGTGCCCTGTTGCAGGCTGCAACCCTTATCAGTAGAAAGACCCGAATGTTCCGGCCGGTCCCGCTCCCAAGGGCCGGCCCTCTTCTTGTGAGCCGGCATGTCTCTGCTTGTATTGAAATTTGGTGGCACCTCGGTCGCGGATATCGATCGGATCCGCAGCGTGGCCGCGCATGTGAAGCGCGAGCACGATGCCGGGAACGCCTGCGCCGTCGTAGTCTCGGCCATGGCCGGGCAGACCAACAAGCTCGTCGCCTGGGTCGAAGAGGCTTGGGGCTACAAGGCCGGCGGTGAGGGAGAGTCCGAGGTTTCCGCGCTCTACGATTGCCGCGAGTACGACGCGGTTGTCTCGTCGGGCGAGCAGGTGACGTCGGGGCTTCTGGCATTGGTGCTGCAGTCCATGGGGGTGAAGGCGCGCTCGTGGCAGGGCTGGCAGATCCCCGTGCGAACGGATGATGCGCATCAGAAGGCCCGCATCACCGGTATCGAGGTCGACAACCTCAAGTCGGCGATGCTCGGCGGCGAAGTCGCCGTTTGCGCCGGTTTCCAGGGCATCGCGCCCAACAATCGAATCGCGACGCTCGGCCGGGGCGGGTCCGATACGAGTGCCGTGGCCCTCGCCGCGGCGCTTCAGGCCGATCGTTGTGATATCTACACCGACGTGGACGGGGTCTACACGACCGACCCCCGCGTGGTCAGCAAGGCGCACCGGCTGGACCGCATCTCCTATGAGGAGATGCTAGAGATGGCTTCGCAAGGGGCCAAGGTCCTGCAAACCCGCTCGGTGGAAATGGCTATGCAATGGAGTGTGCCCGTGCTGGTGCGCTCCAGCTTCGATGCGCCGGACATGCCCGGCAACCCCGACACGGGCGAGGGGATTGGTACACTCGTTTGCCATGAGGATGAGATCATGGAGCAGAATGTCGTCAGTGGAATTGCTTACGCGCGGGACGAAGCCAAGGTGACCCTGCTGAAGGTGGCCGACAAACCGGGCGTGGCCGCGCGCGTGTTCGGCCCCCTGTCGGACGCTCATATAAATGTCGACATGATCGTGCAGAACGTGTCCGAGGATGGGAAGTCCACGGATCTGACCTTTACCGTTCAGAGCGCGGATCTCGACCGGGCGCTCGAAGTGCTGAAATCGGCCAAAGACGAAATCGGTTACCTCGATCTGCGCGGGGCGACCGATATCGCCAAGGTCTCGGCCATTGGCGTCGGGATGCGGAGCCATGCGGGCGTTGCAGCCCAAATGTTCAGCGCGCTTGCCGAAAAGGGCATCAATATCGAGGCGATATCGACGTCCGAGATCAAAATCAGCGTATTGATCGACGCCGCCTATGCCGAGCTCGCGGTGCGAACCTTGCATACCCTTTTTGGGTTGGACGGCCCTTAGACGCGAAAATAGGGCTACTCTAGCCGTTCACAGTGGGGAAGCTCGAAATCCGCCCAAAAAGCGGATGGTCCGGGACTTATCGTTATGGCTGCATCCGTTGGTGCTCCAAGGCAGATGCTCCGCCGCCTCCGGGAGGTGATGGCGGAACACGAGAGCGCGCAGGCACGCCTGGACAAGGTGGTGATGCTGATCGCCTCCAATATCGTGGCCGAGGTGTGTTCGCTCTACCTGCGGCGCCGTGACGGCTCGCTCGAACTCGTCGCCACCGAAGGCCTTAATCCGGGCGCGGTCCACAACACGCATTTGAAACCCGGCGAGGGTCTCGTGGGTCTCGTTGCCGAGCAGGCCGAGCCCAAGCAGTTCGCGGACGCCCAGCATCACCCGGCCTTCTCGTTTCGGCCGGAGACCGGCGAGGAGATCTACCATTCCTTTGTCGGTGTCCCGATTTTGCGCGGCGGACACACGATCGGCGTTCTCACGGTGCAGAATCGCACCATGCGGCAATACAGCGATGAAGAAGTCGAGGCGCTGCAGACGACGGCCATGGTCATCGCCGACACGCTTGCCTCGGGCGGAATCATTTCCGAGGAGGTCACGGCGGAAAAGGGCCGCGATCAAAGCGTCCGTTTCGTCGGTCAGCCCATCACGGAAAACGTGGCGCTGGGGCACATCGTCTTGCACGAACCCCGGATCGTGGTCACCAAACTCATCGCCGAGGACGCCGAGCACGAGCGGAGCCGGTTGCAGCAGGCCATCGAGGAACTGACCGGCCAAATCGACGAAATGATGGAGCGCGGCGATCTCGCGCGCGCCGGCGAGCATCATGAGGTGCTCGAAGCCTTTCGCATGTTCGCTCACGATCATGGGTGGCGCCGGCGTCTGGACGAAGCGCTCGCGACGGGCCTGACGGCCGAAGCGGCCGTGCAGCGCGTCCGCAACGATACGCGCGCGCGAATGATGCGTATGCCGGATCCCCGTTTCCGCGATCGGCTGCATGACATCGAGGACCTGTCCAACCGTCTGTTGCGCTTGCTCTCGGGCGAGACGGCGACGGCCTCGACCGGGGCGCTCCCGGAGGATGCGATCGTTGTGGCGCGGACAATGGGGCCGGCCGAACTCTTGGATTACGACCGCCACCGGCTGCGCGGTCTCGTTCTGGAAGAGGGAGGCACCAACAGCCACGTGGCTATCGTCGCGCGCGCGCTCGGTATCGCAGCGATCACCCAGTGCAAGGGCGTGGTCGAGATCGTAGAGCCCGGCGACGCGGTGATCCTCGACGGTCAAGGCGGCGAACTCCACGTGCGGCCGACCCAGGAAGTGATCCACGCCTATTCGGACAAGGTCCGGTTCCAGGCGCGCAAGCAAGCTCAATACGCCGCCTTGCGTGAGGTGCCGGCGGTCACGCTCGACGACCAGCGCGTGAATTTGCAGATCAATGCGGGCCTGTTGTTCGACCTGCCGCATCTCAAGCAATCCGGGGCGGACGGGATCGGGCTGTTCCGGACGGAGCTTCAGTTCATGATCTCCGAGACCTTCCCGCGGCTCGAGCAGCAGACGAAGCTCTACAAGTCGATCCTCGACCAGGCGGCCGGGCGACCGGTGGTGTTCCGGTCCCTGGATGTCGGGGGCGACAAGGTCATTCCCTACTTCCGCGGCGGCGCGGAGGAGAATCCGGCTTTGGGCTGGCGCGCCATCCGCATGGCGCTCGACAAGCCCGCGGTGTTCCGCACCCAGATCCGCGCCTTGCTGCGCGCCGCGCAAGGGCGCGAGATGCGCATCATGCTGCCGATGATTTCCGATGTGTCGGAGTTCGAAGCCGCGCGCGGGCTCATCGACCACGAACTGACCTTATTGAAGACCCATGGCCGGCCGGAGCCGTCGAAGCTGATGGTGGGCGCGATGGTCGAGGTGCCGTCGCTGTTGTGGCAGCTTGACCACCTTCTGCCCCTGACGGATTTCGTCTCGGTCGGCTCCAACGATTTGTTGCAGTTCCTGTTCGCGGCGGATCGCAGCAATGAGCGCGTGTCGAGCCGTTTCGATTCGCTCGGTCCGACGGCGCTTCGCGCGCTGCGGCATATCGTTCGAGAGGCTGAGCGCTTCAAGACGCCCCTCACCCTGTGCGGCGAGATGGCGGGGAAGCCCCTCGAGGCCATGGCGCTGATCGGTCTTGGGTTCCGCTCCATTTCCATGGCGCCGGCCTCGGTGGGGCCTGTCAAAGCCATGGTCCTGTCGCTCGATGCCTCCAGCCTGCAGACTCGGCTGGAAGAGATGTTGGATCGCCGGACGACCTCCTTGCGCGAAGATTTGAAGCGTTTCGCTGCCGAAACAGGGGTACAGATCTAGCCGGAACTGCATTCCGGGCCCGTGCGGTGCCGCCCCGAGAATCTGCGCCGCGCGTCAAAGGCTTGCAAACTCTCAGCCATTGGGCTTGTGTTAATCTGCTATAGGGGGACTGTCCGGTCTTGGGGAAAACGCGGCCGGATCTGACGCTATTGGGTAGGCTCCTCGGCCGCATGGGCGGGGGAGTCGCGGCTACGCACTCACGGGATTGGAAGTAATGTCTGCCGGCTATGATGCGGAAGTGGCCGATCTTTTTCGGGACCTCAGAGCCGCAAGCAATCTGACCGAGGCGGATCTGGCCTCGCGTATCGCGGCGCCCGTCGAAGTCGTGCAGGCGCTGGAGCAGGGCGCCATTTACGCCCTGCCGCCGTGGCCGGAGACGTGCCGCGTGGTGAGCGCCTACGGCACGCTGCTCAATCTCGATACACGTCCCTTGCTCCGCCGCATTTACGCTCAGCTCGAAGCCGGCGTTGTGGAACTGGGCCCGAAGCCCGTCCAGGACGTTCCGGTCATGGTGCCCCCGGCGGGCGGGCGTTCCCCCGAGCCGCAAGGCCGGCCGGCACCGCAGCAGGGGCAGCCGCCTCAGGGCTGGGCCAACGGAACGCCGCAGCCTCAACAACAGCCCGCGCCGCAACAACCCAGGCCTCAGCCGCAGCAAGCGGCGCCGAGCCAGGCGCCGGCGTGGCCGAACGCGCCACTGGGAGCCCCGCAGGGCGGTCAACCCCAAGCGCCCCAATCCCAGCCGCCTCAGCCCCAAGCCCGCCAGCCTCAGGCGCCGCAGCCACAGGCGCCACGGCCGCTTCAGCCGCAGCCAGCGGCACCGCAGCCGACACCGCCGCAGCCGCGCGCAGCGCCTCAGCCGCAGGGCGGGCCGCAAGCGCCCTGGCCGGGCGCAGCGCCTCGAACCGGCTCCACGCCCCAGCCGTCGCAAGGGGCTCCGGGGCAGTTCGGTACGGCTTGGCCCGACGGTGAAACTGCCGGTCAACCGGTGGGGCAGCCGCCGCAGCCGCGACCGGCCGCACCGCAGCCACAGGCGGATGCGAGTTTCCCCGATGCCAGCTTTCCCGGCGAGCCGCAGCCCTATCCCCAGTATCCCGGCTATGCCCCCGATCCCAACGCCGCGCAGAATGCGGAGAGTGGTGCTTACCCGCAAGCGGACGACGCCAGCTTTCCGGGCGAGCCCGAACTCGAACTCGTGGATGAGGAAGAGGACGAGGAGACCAAGCCCTCCAAGTCGCGCCTTCTCAAATGGGGCATCATCGGTCTGCTTGCAGTCGTCTTGCTGCTTGGCCTATGGATGGTGTTCGGCGGATCCTCGGGCGACGGCGGCCTATCGTCGGGTTTCAATACGTCGGATCCGGTTCTGGATCCCGACGACCCGCGCAGCCGCAAAGCCGACAAGCTGCCGAACAATTTCTAAGCCCTCATTTCCTTGAGCCATGACCACGATTCCCGCTGAGAAGCTCGATAAGCTCGTCGCCCGTTGGGAGGCCATACAAGGCAGCCTGGCCTCCGGCGCCGATCAGGACAGCTATGTGGAGTTGTCCCGTGAATTCGCCGAACTCGATCCGATCGTAGGCACGATCAACGCCTTGCGCGAAGCCCAAACCGAAAAGCAAGGGCTGCAGGAGATTCTCGACGACCGCTCCGATGCGGACATGATCGCGCTTGCCGAAGAGGAAATCGGGCCTCTCTCCGAAAAAATCGAGAAGCTCGAGCATGATCTCAAGGTGCAGCTCCTGCCCAAGGACGCCGCCGACGAGAAGAGCGCCATCCTGGAGGTGCGCGCCGGCACGGGCGGCGACGAGGCGGCCTTGTTCGCGGGCGATCTCTACCGCATGTATCAGCGCTTCGCCGACCGGCACGGCTGGAAGGTCAATGTCCTGTCTGCGAGCGAGGGTGCGACGGGCGGCTACAAGGAAATCATCGCCAATGTCACGGGCAAGGGCGTGTTCGCGCGGATGAAGTACGAATCCGGCGTGCATCGGGTTCAGCGCGTGCCGCAGACCGAGGCGCAAGGGCGCATCCATACGTCGGCGGCGACGGTTGCCGTGTTGCCGGAGGCCGAGGACGTCGACATCCAGATCGACGAAAAGGATCTGCGTATCGATGTCTTCCGCGCCAGCGGTCCGGGCGGGCAGTCGGTGAATACGACCGACAGCGCCGTGCGCATTACGCACTTGCCCACGGGCCTCGTGGTCATTCAGCAAGATGAGAAGTCTCAGCACAAGAACCGGGCCAAGGCCATGAAGGTCTTGAGCGCGCGGCTCTACGATCTGGAGCGCCAGAAGCTGGATGCGGAGCGGGCTCAGGACCGGCGTAGCCAGATCGGTTCGGGCGACCGGTCCCAGCGCATCCGCACGTATAATTTTCCGCAAGGGCGGGTCACCGATCACCGCATCGGTCTCACCTCGCACCAGCTGCAGATGGTTCTGGAGGGAGAGTCCGCGCTCGACGAAATCGTCGAGGCCCTGACAACCGAGGACCAGGCCAGCCAGCTCGCGGCCATGGAGGAGAGCGAGGCGTGAGCCTGAGCCTCCAATCGGCACAGGCCCGCGCTGCACAGGTTCTGCGGGAGGGCGGGATCGACACGGCCGCGCTCGATGCGCGCGCCCTTCTGAAGGCCGCGACCGGGCTGTCGCTCGAAGCGTTGATCGTGAATAGCCGCGCACCGTTGAGTGCGCCATGCGAGAAGCTGTTCGACGATTATGTGTCGCGCCGCCTCGCAGGAGAGCCGGTATCCCGGATCCGCGGGACCCGCGAGTTCTACGGCCGCGACTTCAAGATTGACGCGCATACGCTGGATCCCCGCCCGGATACGGAGACATTGGTTGCAGCCGTTCTGGATCTCGCGGGAAGCGACGGTTTTCGCGGGCGGCCTTTGCGCCTTCTCGACCTTGGAACAGGGTCGGGGTGCATCCTCGTGACGCTTCTTGCCGAATTGCCCGAAGCGGTAGGCACCGGCACAGACATCAATCCCGGCGCGTTGGAGCTCGCCCAGGACAATGCGGCGGCACTCGGCGTAGCGGATCGCGCGCAGTTCGTGGCCGCCGATTGGTTCGAGGGGCTGACCGGCCTATACGACATCATCGTTTCGAACCCGCCCTATATTGCCAGCGCGGAGATCGCGGGACTCGCGCCCGAAGTGGCCTGCCACGATCCCCTGACCGCACTCGATGGCGGGGCGGACGGGCTCGAGGCATATCGGCGAATCGCTGCCGGTGCGCCGCGTTTTCTCGCTCCCGGCGGCGCCTTGCAGGTGGAGATCGGGTGCACCCAGGCTGCGAGCGTTGTGGACATCTTTCGGGCAGCAGGGCTGATCGTCGCAGAGGACGGAGTTCGGTCCGATCTTGCCGGTCTCCCCCGCTGTGTCCGTGCCAAGTTTTCGTAAACCAGCGCGGGCCGCAGCCGCCGATGTGCCAAAAATATGCTTGGAAAGTCTGGATGTTCGGGCTAGGTTCTACACAAGAAATCACACTATATGGCGAGCCGCAGCAGGGATTAGGCGTCGCCGGTTGCGTGGCAACACCGCGGATTTCCTTTCAGAACCTCGATTGACAGGCGCCTCGCGCCTCTCGAGACGTTCAGGAGCCGTCGTATCGCAAAACAAATTTGCCGTGCCGACGCTAGCACCAGAGGCATTTCGCTTCGCGTCGGACACCGACTGAGACAAGGCAGCAAGAAAAGAACCGCTGAAAAAACTAGCAAGGCCAAGCCGGCTTTCCGGGCGCTTAGCATGCTCGGTTGGTCTTGGCCAAAGATCACAGACCAGGGAGCGATGAGTGCGGCGTGTGCGCCGCCAATCAGGTGAATAAGGCTTATGAGGCAAGGACAGCAGAATCGCAGGGGTCGCGGCCGTAGCCGCAAGCCCCAGAACCCACTGGCGCGGAACTACGAATCCAACGGACCGGACGTGAAAATCCGCGGGACCGCGTCGCATGTCGCCGAGAAGTACATGTCGCTTGCGCGCGATGCGTTGGCGGCGGGCGATATGGTTACGGCAGAGAGCTATCTCCAACACGCCGAGCACTACAACCGCATTATCATGGCGGCCCACTCGCAGGCCGCCGCCGCTGCGCCGCAGTCTGGGGACCAGCCGCAAGGCCAGCAGGCCAACGGAGGCGGTGGCCGAAACCGGCAAGATGACGACGACGGGGCCGAGAGCGATGCCGGTGACGGAGCCGATTCCGACGTCAAGGAGGCCGGTGGCGCTTCATCCGAAGGCCGTGGCCGCGCACGGGGCCGGCAGCGGCGGAACGGGGCTCATGCGGCTGCGGAGGCGCAAGCCAACCCGCAGGCCCGGCCTGCCGCCGAAGCTACGCCTGCCCCTGAGGCGATCGGCACCACGGAAGCGAACGGCTCCGATCAGCCCGTCGATGTGGCAGTCGCCGAGGAGAGCGAGGGCGCTTCCGGCGCCGTGAACTAGACGGCTCCGGCTTCTCGCGCGCAGCGCAAACGGATAGGATGGGCTTCGCAAGATCTCAGTGGGGGGCCCCATGACCGAAACGCCACCTGTTACGTCCGAGGCTAAGCCCGTCTCCACATGGCGGAAGGTTCTGGCCGGCATCCTCGATTTCTTCACGATCTTCTTCGTCGCCGGCTATGTGATCGGCTACGCCACGGGCAGTCTGACGGCGGACGGGTTCGAGTTGAACGGCGGTCCGGCCTTTCTGTTCTTCGGCGTGCTCATCGCCTATTTCGTCGTGTTCTCAAAATATCTCGGCGGTACGCTCTGGCAGCGTATCTTGAAGACGCGATAGCAGCGCGGCGTTGCCATTTTTTGTGGCAGCGCAAGGCAAGCCCCTCTTTTCTGAGAGAAAACCCTCGCTATATGTCCGTTAACACGCCGCTGGTATGACCGGTCCTCAGTGGTGCCCGCCCCAATTCATCAATTCTGGCCTGCCCTCATTTCTGGCCGCCTAAAGAGGGATCGACATGGATTTCGAAAAACTTTCCGACCGCTTGAAGGGTTTCTTGCAGGCCGCGCAGACGATCGCGCTGCGCGACGGCAACCCGCAGGTCACGCCCGAACATTTTCTGAAAGCGCTTCTGGACGACAATCAGGGTCTCGCCGCCGGGCTCATTGCTCGCGCGGGCGGTGACCCGAAGACGGCTCTTGCCCGCACCGATGCGGCGCTTGCCAAGCTGCCCAAGGTGTCCGGTTCCGGCGCCCAGTCCCCGCAGATGACGCCGGCTTTGGGCCGGGCGCTCGATCAGGCCGAGCAGATGGCGACCAAGGCCGGCGACAGCTACGTCACCGTGGAGCGCGCGCTGCAGGCGCTTGCCATGACGAGCGAAGGCGAGACCGCCGCGATCCTTAAGGACTCCGGCATCACGCCGCAGAGCCTCAACGAGGCGATCAACGATTTGCGCAAGGGCCGCACCGCCGACAGCGCGGGCGCCGAGCAGCAATACGACGCGCTGAAGAAATACACCCGCGACTTCACCGAAGCCGCCGAGAAGGGCGAGATGGACCCCGTCATCGGCCGTGACGAGGAGATCCGCCGGACCATTCAGGTTCTTTCCCGCCGCACGAAGAACAATCCGGTGCTGATCGGCGAGCCGGGTGTCGGCAAGACCGCCATCGTCGAAGGCTTGGCGCAGCGCATCGTCAAAGGCGACGTGCCCGAGAGCCTGAAGGACAAGAAGGTGCTGTCGCTCGACATGGGCGCGCTGATCGCGGGCGCCAAATATCGCGGCGAGTTCGAGGAGCGGCTGAAGGCGGTCCTGTCGGAGATCGAGGCGGCGGAAGGCCAGATCGTCCTCTTCATCGACGAGATGCACACGCTGGTCGGCGCGGGCAAGACCGACGGCGCCATGGACGCCTCCAATCTCTTGAAGCCCGCGCTCGCGCGCGGCGAGCTGCATTGCGTCGGCGCGACCACGCTCGAGGAATACCGCAAGCATGTGGAGAAGGACGCGGCGCTGGCGCGGCGCTTCCAGCCCGTGTTCGTGGGCGAGCCCACCGTGGAGGACACGATCTCGATTCTCCGTGGGCTGAAGGAAAAATACGAGCTGCATCACGGCGTGCGCATCTCCGACGCGGCGCTCGTGACCGCGGCCACGCTCTCCAACCGCTACATCACCGACCGCTTCCTTCCCGACAAGGCCATCGACCTTGTGGACGAGGCCTCCTCGCGCCTTCGCATGCAGGTGGACTCCAAGCCCGAGGAGCTGGACGAGATGGACCGGCGCCTCATGCAGCTCAAGATCGAGCGCGAGGCTCTGAAGAAAGAGACCGACACCGCCTCCAAGGACCGTCTGGAGAAGCTCGAGAAAGAGATCGTCAATCTCGAGGAGAGCGCCAACGCGCTCACCCAGCGCTGGCAGGAGGAAAAGGACAAGCTCGCCGGCGAGCAGAAGGTCAAGGAAGACCTGGACACGGCCCGCATTGCGCTGGAAAAGGCCCAGCGCGAGGGCGATCTCACGAAGGCGGGCGAGCTCGCCTATGGCGTGATCCCCGGTCTCGAGGCCAAGCTGAAAGAGCTCGAAGAGAGCGAATCCGCCACCGGCGCGCTGGCCCAGGAAGTCGTCGAGCCCGACATGATTGCGGCCGTCGTCTCCCGCTGGACCGGCATCCCGGTCGACAAGATGCTGGAAGGCGAGCGCGAGAAGCTGCTCGCCATGGAGACCGAAATCGCCCGCCGCGTGGTCGGCCAGGAAGAGGCCGTCAAGGCCGTCTCCACCGCCGTGCGCCGCAGCCGCGCCGGGCTTCAAGACCCGAACCGGCCGCTGGGCTCCTTCATGTTCTTAGGCCCCACCGGCGTCGGCAAGACGGAGCTCTCCCGCGCGCTCGCCGAATTCCTGTTCGACGACGAACACGCGATCCTGCGCATCGACATGTCCGAATACATGGAGAAGCACGCGGTGGCCCGGCTCATCGGCGCGCCTCCCGGCTATGTGGGCTATGAGGAAGGCGGCGCGCTGACCGAAGCGGTCCGCCGGCGCCCGTACCAGGTCATCCTGTTCGACGAGATCGAGAAGGCGCACCCGGACGTATTCAATGTCCTCCTGCAGGTGCTGGACGACGGGCGCCTCACGGACGGGCAGGGGCGCACGGTCGATTTCCGCAATACGCTGATCATCATGACGTCGAACCTCGGCTCCGAGTTCCTGGTCAACCAGGCGGAGGGCGAGGATTCGGATGCGGTCGAAGCCCAGGTCATGGAGGTGGTGCGTTCGCACTTCCGGCCCGAGTTCCTGAACCGCGTGGACGAGATCATCCTGTTCCATCGCCTGCGCCGCGAGCACATGGCCAACATCGTCGACATCCAGATGCAGCGCCTGCAAAAGCTGCTGGCCGATCGCAAGATCACGCTTGTGTTGGACGAGACGGCCAAGACCTGGCTCGGCAACAAGGGCTACGACCCCGCCTATGGCGCGCGGCCCTTGAAGCGCGTGATCCAGAAATACGTGCAAGACCCGATGGCCGAGATGATCCTCGAAGGCAAGGTTCATGACGGCGAAACGGTCGAGGTCTCCGTCCGCGACGGCGAGCTGACATTCAACGGCGCGACGGCCAAAGAAGCGGCTTAGGGTCTACGTAGTAGTCATGCTTCGCAATCGAACGTTTAGCTGGTTGCCGGCGACGCTAGTGCTCTTTCAGCCAATTCCTGCCAAAAATTTGGAGGTATCGGAATTCGGTGGTGCCGACAGGCAGCTGAGATGATTGGCCAGAAACCAAATCTCACAGCGCTCAAGCAGCCGCTAGGCGGTAGCGCACAAAAGAGAGCGCGGGCATCCAGTTCACACCGGCCGTCGTGATCCGGCACGTCACGGGTTACTGGATCGCCCGGTCAAGCCGGGCGATGACAAAGAGAGGTTCCTTGCCGCGCTCAAGCAGCCGCTAGGCGGTAGCGCGAACCCAAATGCCCTCAAGTAGCGCGCTAGCGCGATAGGGCAAGAAAGACTCGCTCAAGTAGCCGCTAAGGCGATAGGGCGAACGATCAGGCCCTCAAGTAGCGCGCTAGCGCGGTAGGGCAAATTTATTGAATGTCGGCTTGGGCGATGCGGTTGGTGACGGGGTCCAGTTCCATCAGCGCATCGATGCGGCGGCGTTCTTTCTGGAAGGCTGCCAGGTTGCGTCCCTCGAGTTCGAGACCGCGGGGCACGGCGATCGTCATCGGGTTGACGAACTTGTTGTTGACCAGAACTTCGTAGTGAAGGTGGGGGCCGGTTGAGCGGCCGGTCGAGCCGACATAGCCGATGATCTGGCCTTGTTTGACGCGGGCGCCGGGCTTGGAGCCGGTGGCGAAGCGCGTCATGTGCCCGTACGCGGTGGCGAAGCCGTTGGCGTGGCGGATGCGGATGTAGTTGCCGTAGCCGCCGTGGCGCTCGGCCATCTCGATCGTGCCGTCGCCGGCGGCGAGGATCGGGGTGCCGGTCGGCGCGGCCCAGTCGACGCCCGTGTGCATGCGAATGCGGCGGAGCAGCGGATGGCGGCGATTGCCGAAGCCGGATGTGAAGCGGCCGCCCTTGACGGGATTGCGCATCAAGAACTTCTTCGCGCTGGACCCGTTCTCGTCATAGAAGTCGATCGTGTTGTCCGGCGTGCGGAAGCGATAGAACTTGCGGGTCTCGCCACCCACCGTCATCGACGTGAAGAGCAGCTCGCCGGCTTTTTCGCCGGCGCCGTCGCCGTCGAAGAAGACTTCGAACGTGTCGCCGGGGCGAACCTTCTGCTTGAAGTCCACATCGTAGGAGTGGACCCGCAGCAACTTCATAATGACGTCGCCCGGAAGCTTCTGCCTGAGGGCGGTTTCGTAAAAGCTCTCATAGAGCGAAGCGCGGTTCGAGGCGGTCACCACGACTTCGTCGAGGGGAACGACGGTCGAGGCCAGATAGTCGCCGTCGCGGTTGCGAGACGTGGTGACGATGTGGTCGCCCGAACTGGCGAAAATACTGACGCGGACCGGTTCCTTGACCTCCGAATCGGCCTCGGATTCGACGAGGCGGAAGTCGATCTTCTGGCCGGGTTTCAGATCCTCGGGACCGAACACGGCATCGAGGCTGTCCACAAGCTCGTTCGCCAGCTCCTTGCTGCAGCCGACGCTGAGAAGGACCTCCATCAGCGTGTCGTTCTTACCGACCGTGACGAGCTTCGTCTCGGCATTCGCCACTTGCGTCTCGCGGAACGCTTCGTCTTCGTCGGTCAGCTTATGAATGACGGTCGTGTTCGGCGTGTAGCGCGGGCGCTCGACCTCGCCGGGGCGGTAGGAGGCGAGCTGAAGCTTGGCTTCGCCCTGCTCCTCGCCGTAGGCCAGCGGCGCTTCGGCGTAAGCGAAGTTCTCCGCGGCACGGGCGACGATCGACGTCACCTGCTCGGGATCGAGCTCGATATCGTCGGTCGCGGGCAGCAGGCCGCCCGGCACGTCGACGACGTTCACCTGCAAGGACAGCGAGGGATCTGCGGCATCGGATCCGCCGCCGATGGGCGTCGCGTCGGAATAGAGCTTGAAGGGATTGAAGGGAGGGAGGTGGCTGGTGTCTTCGGCTTTTTCGGTTCCGAGGCCGGCGATAATGCGGAGGTAGGGCTTGATGGTGATGAATTCTCGATCGCCCTGATCTTCTACCACCGTATCGTGGATGACCTGGCGGTTTACGAAACCTGCGGCGGTCATCTGGATGAGATCTTCTTTTTGGCCGCTGACGCTTTGAGCGTCCTGTGCGAGCCGGGCGCCGCGGATGGGCTGCAGCGCCGCGAGAGAGGCACGTTTGATGGAGTTCACCATCCCCGAGCCGTCCTCCATGTTCATGGAGGCGTAAATCGCGACGCCGATCAGACAGACGCCCACCATGCCGGCGAGACAGGTGCTGGCCATCCATTTAAGGCGGTGGGCCGGTCCTTCGTGGCTCGATTCGCAGAGATAAACAGGTGGCAGTTCGCGCTGAACCTTGGCCGATGGGACTTCGCCCAGAAAGATGGTGGGAAGGCCTCTGGGCGTGGACGGCACAAGTGCCTGGCCCAGCTTACGGCGCGCGAATCCCCCACGGCGCTTAAACAATGCGCGATCCCCCCGTTTCCTGGCTGTCGCCTCACGCCCTTGTTAAGAGCGTGTCCCGATTTCCCTCAGGCGACCAACAGCCGAAGCGGTCTATAGATTCCTCTCAGCGAGGTCAGAGTTTCCAGCCGATTGGGTTTCCCTCGATCCCCGGCATTCTCATCTCACCCAAGCCGCACGAAGCAAGCTCGAATAGCCCTCTTTGACTGTGAGATGGAAGCGCGTTAGATCCCGGTCAAGTCCCCCTCGGCGTTTCGTCCCTCCATACTGGAAAAGTATGGTTACCACGCCGTTAATACCTATAAAGACTGACCCCCTATTCGGGCAGGAATGTGACCTCGGGGCCTCACAATTGAGGGGGGCAGGCGAAAACGGCCTCCAAATCGATTTTCTTT